>DATBIR010000213.1:0-21023 GCA_036556825.1 Beijerinckiaceae bacterium | reverse complement strand
GCGGCTGCAGCGTGAGGAGGTGGACGTGCTTGATGCCGCAGCTGTCGATGCCATCGCCGAGGCGCTCGTCGCTGCACGCCGCGACGGTGTGAAGATCAGCTCGCCCGACCGGCGCATCGGCGTCGACGAGGCCTACCGCATACAGGACGCGGTCGCGCGTCGGCTTGGGCCTGTCGTCGGCTGGAAAGTCGGCGCCAAGGCCGCCGACATCCTGCCCACCTGCGCGCCGCTCGTCGCGGGCACCGTGCATCCGATGGGCGGGCCACCCGTGTTTGCCGCCGGCAAGCGCGTGGGCGTCGAGGTGGAGATCGCCTACCGGCTCGGGCGCGCCCTTGCGAGCTCGCCGCACCCGCCCACCGACGAGGAGATCTTCGCAGCGGTCGCCTCCGCGCATATCGCCGTCGAGATTTGCGATACGCGCTGGCGCGACGGCGAGCAGGTGGACGGCGCATGGGTCCTCGCCGACAACCAGATGAACGAGGCCTTGCTCGTGGGAGCTCCGCTGGATGTCGAGGCGATCGACTTTGCCGATCTCGAAGCACGGCTCGTCGTCGACGGCAAGACGCGCGTCGCGACGCGCGCCGGCCATCCGGGGGGCGATCCGCGCCGCCTGCTCCTCTGGCTTGTCCGGCATTGCGTCAGCGCCCGCGGCGGACTGTCCGAAGGGGCAATCGTCACCACGGGGAGCTGGACCGGTATGCAGTTCGCCGAGCCGGGCCAGCACATCGTCGCCGAGCTGAGCGGACTCGGGCGCCTCGCCTTCCAGCTGGCGTGAGCTGCACGTGGAAGGTTGCGAAGAGAAGCGCGAGGCGCCGCGCTCACGATCCGTCCTCGGTCGTGACGGATCCGATCCGAAACAAATCACGCTGAAGCGGCAGGAAGATGCAAAATCGAGGTGTCAGGCGATGGCGGCCCAGCTCCCGGCAGCAGCCGACGCGGCCATGCCGTGAATGGTGCGCTCAATGAGCAATCCATCTTCGAATCCAACGAAGGGCTGCTCGCGGCCGGCGATGCAGCGCAGGAAATGCGCCGCCTCGATGACCTTGAGGTCGTTGAATCCGAGCTGATGCCCCGGCGCCGGGCAGAAGGCGCCATAGGGTGGATGCTCGGGCGCGCTGAGGATGCGCCGGAAGCCGCGCGTGTCGGCCGCTCCGTCGGCGACGTAGAGCTCGAGCTCGTTCAGCCGTTCCTGGTCGAAGACGATCATGCCCTTGCTGCCGTGCAGCTCGAGGCGCAGCAGGTTCTTGCGACCGTGCGCGATCCGGCTCGCGACCATGCTGCCGGTGGCGCCGCCGGCAAAGCGCACGAGCGCATGCGCGTGGTCGTCCGTGTCGACTTCGGCCGCGCCATGCGGCGGCGCCGGGAGCCGGCGCGTCCGGTGCACGGTGTGCAGTTGCGCGCATACCTGCGCGACCGGGCCCACGAGGAGGAGTGCCGCGGAAACGAGATGGCACATCAGGTCGCCCAGGACGCCGAGCCCGGCCTCGTCGCGGCGCATGCGCCAGGTCCACGGCGCATCCGGATCCGCCATGTAGTCCTCGTCGATCTGGCCACGGAAATCGAACACGGTTCCGATGGCGCCCTCCGCAACGAGGCGGCGGGCCAGCCCGAGGACGGGGTTGCGGATGTAGTTGTAGCCGAGCAGCGCCACGCGGCCGCTGCGCCGCGCGGCATCGGCCATGTCCTCGGCGTCCTGCAGCGTCAGTCCCATCGGCTTCTCGCACCAGACGTGCTTGCCGGCAGACAGCGCCGCGATCGCAATGTCGCGATGGGTGCGGTTCCAGGTGGTGATGGAGACCGCATCGATTGACGGGTCCGCGACGGCCTCGCGCCAGTCGGTCGTAAACTTCTCGAAGCCGAAGGCGCGCGCCCTGGCGTCCAGGTTTGCCGGGTCGACGTCGCACAGCGTGACCAGGAGCGGCCGCGGCACGTCAGCAAAGATTGCGGCGACAGCGCCGTAGGCAAGGGAATGCGCCTTGCCCATGAAGCCCGTGCCGATCACGCCTGCCCTGATCGTCTGCATCGAGCCCCGCCCCCACTCGCGTGATCCTCGCCCGGCGTCGCGAGGACGGCAAGCGTGCCTCGTCAGCGCCGCCGATGGGATGGCCGAGTCCGCGGCCAAGGCGTTTCTGTGGCTGGTAACCTGCCCGATCGGTCGCGGGCCGGCGCCGGTCGAAAAGGAGGATTAACGCTTCCCTACCACTCCTTCGGAATGCAGCGTCCCCGCAGGCGCGGCGGCGCCATCCTCACGTTCCGTAAACACTCTTTCTCAATCGGTTATTCAGCCGGCTGCGGCATGCTGTCCGCAACAATAACCAGGCGGCAAACAGATGCAGTGGTTGGCATCGCTAAGCGATGCAGGAGCTTGGCTGGCGCCGATCGCGACGCTGGCCGTGACGGCGTGTGCAGCAGCCGTGCTGCTGCTGCGCGACCATGTCAGGCTCGAGCAGCACGCGCTGTCTCTCGAAAGTGAGGTCGAGCGGCTTCAGGACCGCATCTGGCAGCTTGCCGAGAGCGAAACCCATTACCGTGGTCTCATCGAAGCCCAGCTCGACATCATCGTCCAGCAGGACGCACAAGGCTGCGTCATCTTTGCCAACGACGGCTATGCACGTCTGGTCGGCCGGCCGCGTCACCGCCTCACAGGCTCGGTCGTGAAACCAACCGTGGTCGAGACCGGGCCGGTGCACACGCGGCTCGACGGCGCCAGGTCTTTCGATGAGGCGATCGAGACGAACGAAGGGGTGCGCTGGATCGCCTGGATCGAGACCATGTCGCGGGCGCGCGGCGGCGCGCCCGCCATGCTGCGCATGGGGCGCGAGGTCACCGAGCGCGTCGTCTCCGAGCGCGCGCTCGACGAGGCGCGCACAAAGGCCGAAGCGGCCAGCGAAGCGAAATCGCGCTTCCTCGCCACCGTCAGTCACGAATTCCGCACGCCATTGAACGGCATCCTCGGGATGACCGATCTCATCCTCGATACGCCGCTCACGTCCGAGCAAACCACCTATGCCCACGCCATCAAGACCTCGGGCGAAGCCTTCCTGTCGCTGATCGACGAGATCCTGGATTTCTCGAAGATCGAAGCCGGGCGCATCGACATCGTCGCCAAGCCGTTCGACATCCACGGCCTCGTGCAGGGAGTCGTCGAGCTTCTGGCGCCGAAGGCGCAAGGCAAGGGCATCGAGATTTCCGCCTATATCGCGACGGACGTGCCGCGGTGCGTCGTCGGCGACGGCGACCGCCTGCGCCAGGTACTCGTCAATCTCGCCGGCAATGCGGTGAAGTTCACCGACTTCGGCGGCGTCGGGGTCGAGGTGAGCCGCGGAGCCACCGATCAGATCCTGATCGAAGTGCGCGACACCGGGCCGGGCATCCCTGCGGACCGCATTCCCGTCATCTTCGACGAATTCGAACAGGGCGACGCAAGCCCGAGCCGCCGACACGGGGGCGCCGGACTCGGGCTGGCGATCACGCGTCGCATCGTCGAGGGAATGCAGGGCACGATCGCGGTGCACAGCGAGGTTCGTCGCGGCACCACATTCGCCGTCACGCTGCCGCTGCCTGACGCCGGCAGCGGCGACGTCGACCCTGACGAGACGATTACGGTTGCGGGGAAACGCGTCCTGGTCGTTGCCCGCTCGCCGTTCGAGGCGCCGTTCCTCGTGCGTCATCTCGAAGCCGCCGGCGCATACGTCGCTCCGGTCGAGACCGCGGTCGACGCGCTCGCCAAGATCGCCACCTCGCGCTGGGACGCGGTCGTCGTCGATTACCGGCTCGGTGATCACGCGGTGCGCGAGATCGCCAAGGAAGCGCGCCTGGCCCGCGTCGAGCGCAGCGTCGTCCTGCTCTCGCCATTCGAACGGCGCGACTTCGGCTCGCCGAGCGCCGCCGGCTTCGACACCTACCTGGTTAAGCCGGTGCGGCCGCGCTCGCTATTCGAGCGCCTGACCAAGACGCTGCCGCAGAAGCCGCAGACGGCGGGCCCGCGTACGAGCCCGGTGCGCAGTGTGGTGCGCGAAAGCGGCGTCGTCGGGCCGCGCGTGCTGCTTGTCGAGGACAACGAAATCAACGCCCTCCTGGCGCTCAAATCCCTCGAAAAGCTCGGCGCCATCGTCGATTGGGCCAAGGACGGGCACGAGGCGCTGGCGCTTGCCGAAGCCTCCTTCTCCGGAGTGCGCGCCGCTTATGATCTCGTGCTGATGGACATCCGCATGCCGGGCCTCGACGGGCTAGAGGCGACGCGCCGCATCCGCAAGCTCGAACAGGCGCTCGGCCGCAACCCGCCGTGCCGCATCATCGCGCTCACCGCCAATGCGCTCAAGGAGGACGAGGACGCCGCCCGCGACGCCGGGCTGGACGGCTTCCTCGCCAAGCCCTTCGAGTTCGAGGCGCTCAACCGGCTGTTCTTCAAAGACGATGGACAGGCCGCGCGCGCATCCGGATCCGCGGCGTAGCGGGTATCGGCTATCGATTCCGCTGCGCTTGACTTTGCGTGGCACGCCCACGGACGGCGTAACAGCGGCGACTCCGCCGGATCACGCCCGAGACCAGGACTGCTCGCCTTCGAACGTGTCCTGCTTTCTTTGCTCTCCACGGTCGCATGATCTTTCCGGCAAAACTCTGTTGCTTTGGCGGGTCATGCTCTGGAACCTTAATCGTTTTGTCATATAATCGTCATCTGACATCTATTGATGTCGGAAGCGGGCGGCGGGCGCCGATTCGTCGATCAGAGCAGCCCGCGAGACGCCCAGGCGAGGGATGGATGGCGCCGTTGATTGCGCGAGGGGCGACGCCGGGCGGCTGGGCCGGACGGCTGGGCCGGTGCGGGCCGGCGCCACTTTTTTCGGATCTGCTGAGACCGTTGCAGAAGGGCGGCTCCGCGGCGATCGCGTTCTTCCCGGGAGCGGCGCGCAACGCCGGCCTGGACCGCAATCGCGGCCTCGATCCGCTGCTCGGGCGGCTCGGCTCGCTCGAAGTCAGACTGGCGACGAGCGCCAGGGAGATCCGCCAGGCACAGCGCCTGCGTTTCAGGGTGTTCTACAACGAGATGTCGGCGGCACCGAACCCGGCCTCGCTCTTGTCACGCCGTGACTTCGACGAATACGACGCCATCTGCGACCATCTCCTTGTCATCGACCATGACGTCGAGCCGAGGCGGTTCCGGAAGGCGAAACCGCGCGTCGTGGGCACCTACCGGCTGCTGCGGCACGAAGTCGCCGAGCGCCATTTCGGATTCTACACCGCGGCCGAATACGACATCGATCCGCTGGTCGAAGCCAACCCGTCCCTGCGCTTCCTCGAACTCGGACGCTCGTGCGTGCTCAAGCCGTACCGCAACCGCCGCACGGTCGAGCTCCTGTGGCATGGCATCTGGGCTTACGTGCTGCATCACCGCATCGACGTAATGATCGGCTGCGCCAGTCTCGAAGGCACAGATCCGGACCGGCTGGCCCTGCCCTTGAGCTTCCTGCATCATCATGCACGCGCGCCGGAAGCCTGGCGCGTCAGGGCTGCGCGCGAGCGCTACGTGCCGATGGACCGCCTCGCGAAGGAAGCGGTCGACCCCAAGGCCGCGCTGCATGCCCTGCCGCCGCTGATCAAGGGCTATCTGCGCCTCGGCGCCACCTTCGGCGACGGCGCCGTGATCGACCGGCAGTTCGGCACGACCGATGTCCTGGTCATCCTGCCGGTCGCGGCGATCAACCGGCGCTACATCGACCATTTCGGACCGACGGCGCAGCGCCACGCGGCGTAAACAGTCGCGTGCCGCGAAGGAAACGGGTGAGGGTCCCCCTCATCCCGCCCCTTCTCCGCGAGCGGGAGCGGAAGATGATGGTCCCTCGCCGGCGGCGCGCAGCGCGCGCAGCCCGTCGCGATAGGTCGGGTAGCGCAGCCGCACGCCCAGCTCGTCCTTGATCAGGCGGTTACGGGCGCGCTTGCTTTCGCCGTAGAAACTGGCCGCCAGCGGGCCGAGACTGGCGTCTGCGAAGAGAATCGCCGGCGGCGGCGCCACGCCGGCGAGGCCGGCCGCGTAGACGACCACATCCGGCGCCGGCGCCGGCTCGTCGTCGGCGAGGTTATAGACCGCTCCGGCGCGCGGGCAGTCTATGGAGGCCATCAGCACGGCGGCGATGTCGTCGACGTGAATGCGGTTGAAGACCTGCCCTTCCTTGATGATGCGCCGGGCGCTGCCCTCGGCAAGCTGCCGCAGCGCATTGCGTCCAGGCCCGTAGATCCCGGCGATTCGGAAAATGTGCACCGCCTTGCCCGAGCGCGCGCCGAGCGCGCGCCAGGCGTCTTCCGCAGCGAGCCGCTCACGCGAGCGCTCGCTGCGCGGGTTGGGCGGCGTCGCCTCGTCCACCCAGGCGCCGCCATGGTCGCCGTAGACGCCGATCGTCGAGAGATAGCCGATCCAGGACAGGCGCGGCGCCGCCGCGATCCGCGCCGCGAAGCGGGCGAGGACCGGATCGCCAGCCTCGTCCGGCGGAATCGAGACAAGAAGGACGTCGGCGCCCGCAATCTCGTTGTCGATGGCCGGATCGACCCGATCCGGTGCGAAGAGGTGCGTCGCCATGCCCTCGCGCGCGAGCGCGTCCGCCTTGTCGGATGAGGTGACCGTGCCGGCTACGCGGGAAAAACGATCGCGACATGCGCGCGCAAAATGCACGGCGCTGTAGCCGAGACCAAAAACGAACAGGTCGCGGTGAGCGTCAGCCATGACAGCGTCGCCTCATCAGCCCTCACGCGACAAAGGTCGCGTCCCACTCCGCACGGACATCCGCATCGACTTCGGCCCCAGCCTTGGCGGCGCGCAACGTCTCGAAGTCGGCGGCAGGAGCGAGCTGCCGCAGCGCCCACACGGCCATGGCGCGCACCAGGGGCGACGGGTCGCCGAGAAGCGCTACGGCCTCGGCGGCGAGCTCCGGCTTGCGCGAGTTGCCGATCGCGATCAGGACGTTGCGGACGAAGCGGTCGCGCCCGGTGCGCTTGACGGGCGTGCCGGCGAAGCGGGCACGGAAGGCGGCGTCGTCGAGACGGGCGAGTTCGGCGAGCGGCGGCGCCGCAAGATCGTCGCGCTGCGCGAGGCGCGCCTCGCGCCCAACCTGCGCGAACTTGTTCCACGGGCACACCGCCAGACAATCGTCGCAGCCGAAAATGCGGTTGCCGATGCCGGACCGCAGCTCGGCTGCGATGTGTCCCTTGTGCTCGATCGTCAGATAGGAAATGCAGCGCCGCGCATCGAGCTTGTAGGGCGCCGGGAACGCATCGGTCGGGCAGACGTCGAGACAGCGCCGGCAGGAGCCGCAATGGTTCGCCTCGGGCGCGTCGCCGGGCAGCTCGGCAGTCGTGAAGATGCTGCCGAGAAACAGCCAGTTGCCGAATTCACGCGACACCAGCACCGTGTGCTTGCCCTGCCAGCCGAGGCCGGCGGCTTCGGCGAGCGGCTTCTCCATGACCGGCGCTGTGTCGACGAACACTTTCACGTCGGCCCCGCCGCGCGCCGCCACGAACCCGGCGAGTTCCTTGAGCTTGCCCTTGATCACGTCGTGGTAGTCGCGAGCGCGCGCATAGACCGAGATCGTGCCGCGATCCGCGGCGGCAAGCGAGGCGAGAGGATCGCCCGCCGGGGCGTAATTGACCCCGACCATGACGATGCTGCGCAGCTCCGGCCACAGCTCTTTCGGGTCGGCACGGCGGCTCGGCGCCGCCGCCATCCAGTCCATCGAGCCGTGGTGGCCCGCGGCCAGCCAGGATCGGAGACGCCGCGGCGCCTCCGGCACGGCTTGCGGCATGGTCACGCGGACGACGTCGAAGCCGAGCGCCTGCCCACGCTCGAGGAGCGCCGCCTTGAGCGCGGCGCCGGTCAGAAATCGAGGGTCTCGTAATGCCCCGCCGGGGCGATCCCTGGCACCCGGTCGGCGAGCAGCGGACGAAATGCCGGCCGGGACTTCACCCGCGCATACCAGGCTTTCGCCGCTTCGTTCTCGTTCCATGGCACGTCGCCGAGATAATCCACAGAGGACAGATGGGCCGCCGCGGCCAGATCCGCATAGGTCAGTTGGTCGCCGGCGAGCCAGTCCCGGCGCTCGAGCAGATAGCCCATATAGGCGAGATGGTAACGCATATTCGTCCGGGCAGCCCGGATGGTGCCGGTGTCGGGCGGCCCCCCGCCCGCTCCCGCGGGCATGAACCGCTTGTAGATCTTCTCGGTCACGAGATAGCCGGACACCTCCTGGTGGAACTTGGTCAGGAACCAGTCGACCAGGCGGCGGACCTCGACGCGCTCGGCCGGCGCCGAGGGGAGCAGACGGCCGCCGGCGAAACCCGGCCCGCAGGTCTCGTCGAGAAATTCGGCGATGATCGCCGCGCCCGGCACCGGGACGCCATGGCCGTTGAGGAGCACCGGCGTGGCGCCCGCCGGATTGATGGCGAGGAACTCGGTCCGGCGCTCCCAGGGCCGCTCTTCCCGCAGGTCCGGCTCGACATTCATCTCCGCCAGGATCAGGCGCACGAAGCGCGAATGCGGGCAAAAGGGATAGTGGTGCAGAACGGTCATCAGCCCTCAGCTAGCCCGACGGAGAGGGCGCCAATAAGGCGGCCGTGTTAAGGCGGGGTAACCGGCCAGTGGCGCGGAACGCCGGGCACGTATAAAGCGACGCGCAGCCAGGCCGGTCGATTCGCACAAACCGCAACGGGGCGGGCCGGCAGCGGGGCCTCCATGAACCTGATGCAGCTGTTGCAAGCCGCCATCCTCGGCATTGTCGAGGGCGGCACCGAGTTCCTGCCGGTCTCCTCGACGGGCCACCTGCTGCTGCTGCAGCACTTCTTCGGGCTCGAGAGCGACACCAACAAGACCTTTGCGATCCTCATCCAGTTCGGGGCGATCCTCGCCATCCTGTCCGTCTATTTCACGCGCCTGTGGCGGATCGCCGTCAAAATCCCCTACGATCCGGACGCGCGCCGCTTCGCGATCGGCGTGGTGATCGCCTTCCTGCCGGCGGCGGTGGTCGGCGTCCTGCTGCGCGACTTCATCAAGGGCGTGCTGTTCAACCCCTTCCTCGTGTGCACGACGCTGATCGCCGGCGGCCTCGTGCTGATCGTCGTCGACGAGATGCAGTTCAGCCGCAACCGGGACGACGCCACGCGCTTTCCCCTGTCGATGTATCTGAAGATCGGCCTGTTCCAGTGCCTTGCCATGATCCCGGGCGTGTCGCGCTCGGGCGCTACGATCGTCGGCGCGATGCTGATGGGGGCCGACAAGCGGGCGGCGGCGGAATTCTCGTTCTTCCTCGCCATCCCGACCATGGCCGGCGCCTTCACCTACGAGCTCGCCAAGAGCTACAAGGCGCTGTCGTTCAGCGACAGCGCGCTGATCATCGTCGGCTTCGTCGCCGCCTTCATTTCGGGATTATTCGTGGTGCGCAGCCTGCTCGCCTACGTCGCGCGCCATGGCTTCAAGCTGTTCGCGTGGTGGCGCATTCTCGTCGGAACGGCGGGCCTCGCCGGCCTGCTCGTCTACGGCTGAGCGATGACAGCTTCGCGCGACGACGTGATCGGCCTCTCGCTGGCGCTCGGGATCGTGCTCGGGACCGTGGCGCTGGCGCACGTGCTGCCTGCCAGACCCACGCCGGAAGCGTCCTCGTTCGAGCACGAGCCGACCTGCGCGGAGTGGACCAACGGCTGCATCGTCTGCCAGCGGACGGAGCAGGGCCCCGCCTGCTCGACGCCGGGCATCGCCTGCGTGCCCCGCGCGCCGGAGTGCCTGCGGCGCACGTAGCGCATGATCGCTTCAGGTCTAACTCCCTGCGATCTGTGATTATGCGAATCTCGTGCGGGCCCGGGATTGGTCCGGAGCCGTATCCGGAGCGGGCGTCTTCGGCTCGTAGCGACACAGGTCGCGGATCGGGCAGCGATAGCATTCGGGCCGCCGGGCCTTGCACACGTAGCGCCCGTGCAGAATCAGCCAATGGTGGCAGTGCAGCCTGAATTCGTCGGGCACGATCTTCTCGAGCGCCACTTGCGTGTCGTCGGGCGTGCGCGTGGCGACCAGCGGAATCCGGTTCGAGACCCGGAAAATATGCGTGTCGACCGCGATGGTCGGCTCGCCGAAGGCCATGTTGAGAACGACCGACGCCGACTTGCGGCCGACGCCGGGCAGGCTCTCCAGCACGGCGCGGGCGGGCGGCACGACGCCGCCGTGCTCGGCGACGAGCTTGCGCGACAGCGCAATGATGTTGCGGGCCTTGGTGGGATTGAAATTGATGGTCTTGATATACTCGCGGAGGCGCTCCTCGCCGAGTGCCACCATCTTCTGCGGCGTATCGGCGACCTTGAACAGCTCCCGGGTCGCCTTGTTGACGCCCGCGTCGGTGGATTGCGCCGACAGGACCACGGCCACGATCAGCGTATAGGCATTGGCGTGCTCGAGCTCGCCCCTGGGCTCCGGATTGGCCTCGCGGAAGCGGCGGAAGATCTCGACCAGCGTGGCCTGATCGACCGGCTTGGGCGGACGTGGCCGACGGCCTGACCCGGCCGCCGCGGCCTCGGGGCGGGCGGCCTTCGGAACGGCGATTTTCCTGGTCGTGAGCGGCTTCCTAACGGGCATCGTCGCGTTATATTCACCTCATGGACAGCGGCAAGCTTTCCCCCGGGCCGGCCGATCGCGAAAGTCCGGTCTTCGCAGCGGTGATCACGCCGCACCGCTCGCTTCGGCGCGACGACTTTCGCATCTTCATGGTGCTGTGTTGCATCGCGGCGATGGTGGCGAGCATCCCGTTCATCGTGCTCGGCTTCTGGCCGGTCGGCGGCTTTTTCGGGCTCGATGTCCTTGCCCTCTATGCCGCCTTCCGCATCAACTACCAGCGCGCGAGGTCCTTCGAAGAGGTGGTCCTGACGCCGATCGAGCTCCTGTTCCGGCGCGTCACGCATCGCGGCGAGGAGCGCGAGTGGCGCTTCAACCCGCTGTGGACCAAGCTCGATCGCGAAGACGACGAGGATTACGGGCTGCAGAAGCTCGCCCTGGTGTCACGCGGCCAGCGCCTCGTCATCGCCGGCGACCTGTCCCCGCCCGAGCGCGAAAGCTTTGCCGAAGCGCTCGGCGCCGCCCTGGCCCAGGTGAAGCGAGGCCTCTGAAGGGGCGAATAAGAGGTTGTGCACGGAAGGCTGCACCGATGCCGGATCGTGCCTATTCGCCATTCGCTGTTCGCCGGAACAGGAATCGGGTGTCGCGTGGCCTCCGCCAACCATAGAGTGAGCCGAAAAGGACAAGGCTCATGCTCGACACACTGACCCCCATCGCTCCCGGCCACGAACGGCTGCCGGGCCGCGACGATCCCGTGGCCGATTACGAGCGCGTGCGCCGCATCATCGCCTTCATCTCGGAGCGCTGGCGGGAGCAGCCGTCGATCGAGGCGATGGCCGAGCATCTCGGGCTTTCGGCGACGCATGTGCATCATCTCTTCCGGCGCTGGTGCGGACTGACGCCGAAAGCCTTCCTGCAGGCGATCACCCTCGATCACGCCAAGGGCTTGCTGGCCGACGCCGCGAGTGTGCTCGACGCCACCTACGAGGTCGGCCTGTCCGGCCCCGGGCGCCTGCACGACCTGTTCGTCACGCACGAAGCGATGACGCCCGGCGACTACAAGGCGCAGGGTGCAGGCCTGACTATGCGCTTCGGCTTCCACCCCTCCCCGTTCGGCGAGGCGATCCTCGTCGCGACGGAGCGCGGGCTCGCCGGACTCGGCTTCGTCGACGAGGGCGACCGGGGGGCAGCGCTCGCCGACATGCGGCGGCGCTGGCCGAAGGCCGATTACATCGAGGACAGCGCGGCGACCGCGCCCCTCGCCCGGCGCATCTTCGACCCGCTGACCTGGAGCCGGGAGCAGCCGCTGCGCGTCGTCATGATCGGAACCGATTTCGAAGTGCGCGTGTGGCAGACGCTGCTGCGCATTCCCCTCGGCAAGGCGACGACCTATTCAGAGATCGCCTCGCGCCTCGGCAAGCCGTCGGCCGCGCGCGCCGTCGGCGCAGCGGTCGGCAGGAACCCGATCTCGTTCGTGGTGCCCTGTCATCGCGTGATCGGGCGCTCGGGCGCCCTCACCGGCTACCACTGGGGCCTGACGCGCAAGCAGGCGATCCTCGGCTGGGAGGCCGGTAAAACGAAACAATGACTTCTAAAAAATGTCGAAAATCCCAGCGTACCAAAAGAAGCCGGCGAGAAGGACGGCTTGCAGCACCGTCAAAACGACAATCGTGGTTGAGACGTCGTGCCGTGCCAAGCGGACAATCATCACCAGACTTAATATGGTGCCCAGAATGAATGGAGCCACTGCCACAAGCCAGGCGCCAACCAGGAAACCGACGCCCTCGCCTGTGGCCCCTCCCGCCCCGCCTGATGCCATCACGTAGACGAACAGGAATCCGAATGCACCGCCGACAATGATGAGAGTGGAGCCAAGCAACACCACGACGTTGGTGATGAGCAGCAGAACTTTGATCGCCCGGTAATTTGGTCTGAGCATGCGTGGCTAGGCGCTTGTCGTGCCGGGGCGCGGCAGTCGGCGGATCGGGCCTCGCTTGTCGTGCCCTCGGTGCCCGGCCGGACAGGGACCCTCACCGACTGCCATTTGGGGCCCACGCGCGAGGCAGGCGTTTCCGGCTGAAGGCCGGAAGCTCGCCAGTTAGCGGATGTGGTACGGGTTGAAGTCGGGGCCTGGGGCGGCTTCGCTGACCGGCGGCGGCCGCGGGCGCCGGACCTGGCTGGCCTGAGTGTCGGGCTGCGCCAGCAGGCCGAGGCGCGCCGCCAAGGTCACCGCCCGTGCCTCCGTAAAGCGCGCATTGCAGAAGCCGTGCGCCCCCTCGCGGGCATAGGACCGGCACACCTGCTCGCGATCGGAGGAGAAGGCCGCCTGCTCGGCGACGATCGGGCGCACGCTTTGCGGCGCGGCGCGTTGCGTCAGCGCCTTGTAATTCTCGCGCACGGCCTTGTCGGCGCTGCCTCGCGCCTGCTCGAGGTCGGCGGCGCGCGGCAGCAGGCTGCCCGGATCGGGCCCCCACAATCCGCGCGGCTCGACCCGGCAATCGGCCTCCTGGATCACGCAGGCATCGGCCGGCGCCGTCACCAGCACGGCGCCTTCGACCACGTCGAAGGTCATCGGGCAGGCCGGCACCTGAAGCTCATAGCGGGGCAGCCCCTCCGGCCGTCCCAGGCTCGAGACCGGAATCGAGTCACCGCCGAGCTTGACCGAGCAGCTCTCGGTGAGCTGCGAGGCGCGCAGGCCCGCGAGGGTCATCTGCGCCCGCAAGACGCCCTGGGCGCCACGGTCGAGGCGCAAGGCCCCGGTCGTGCCGTTGAGCTTGAGGTCGCGGCCGAGGATGCTGTCCTCCGTCGGCGGCCGCATGGCGACGGGCCGCGCCGGGGACTGGCCCGAAGGCTGCAGCGGCCCTTCCGGCCCGCCTCCGGGGGGAACCCAATCGGCCGGCGGCAGCCCGGGCGCCCCGGGCGGAGGCGGCGGCAGCGGCCGTCCCGGCTGCGGCACCGAAGCCGGCGGAACCGGAGCCGGGCGGATGCCGAAGAGCCGCTCGAAAAAGCCTTGCGCCACGGCCTCCCGAGGGGAAGCAGCCGACACCGCCAGCACGGCGGCAAGGATCAGCAGGCGAACACGGATCATCAATGAATCGCTAACGGTCGCTTGGATTCGGGGGCTTGTCCCTAGCACGGGCGAGCGCGGCTGCGTATGACGCTTCTGCCACAACCCATGCGGTCGAAGATGAGCAAAAACAAGGCGATCGTTGCCTTGCGGGGCTATTGCCCCCTTCTTATATCACCGCCGGGCGCAGAGAAGACCCGCGTTTCGCTCGCATGCCGAACGCGAAGCACAGGTCGGCTCAGCACGTGTCAAATCAGCAAAACAGCCATGGGCCGAGCTGCTTTAGGGGCTCGGCACGGTCTGCTTGGAAGTGAGGGATCAGGCCATGGGTAAGGTCATCGGTATCGACCTCGGCACTACGAATTCCTGCGTCGCCGTCATGGAAGGGGCGACGCCGAAAGTTATCGAAAACGCGGAAGGGGCGCGCACGACCCCATCGATCGTCGCCTTCACGGACGAGGGCGAGCGGCTCGTCGGGCAGCCGGCCAAGCGCCAGGCAGTCACGAATCCGGAGCGCACCTTCTTCGCCATCAAGCGTCTGATCGGGCGCACTTTTGACGACCCGATGACGCAGAAGGACAAGGGCCTCGTCCCCTACCACATCATCCGCGGCGGCAACGGCGACGCCTGGGTCGAAGCCGACGGCAAGCAGTATTCGCCCTCGCAGATTTCCGCCTTCATCCTGCAGAAGATGAAGGAGACCGCCGAGGCGTATCTCGGCCAGCCGGTGACGCAGGCGGTTATCACGGTGCCGGCCTATTTCAACGACGCCCAGCGCCAGGCCACCAAGGACGCCGGCAAGATCGCCGGCCTCGAGGTGCTGCGCATCATCAACGAGCCGACGGCGGCCGCCCTCGCCTACGGCCTCGACAAGAAGAAGGCGGGCACCATCGCGGTCTACGACCTCGGCGGCGGCACCTTCGACATCTCGGTCCTGGAAATCGGCGACGGCGTGTTCGAGGTGAAGTCCACCAACGGCGACACCTTCCTCGGCGGCGAGGATTTCGACATGCGCCTGGTCGAATACCTGGCGGCGGAGTTCAAGAAGGAGCAGGGCATCGATCTCAAGAAGGACAAGCTCGCCCTGCAGCGCCTCAAGGAAGCGGCCGAGAAGGCCAAGATCGAGCTCTCGTCGGCAACCCAGACAGAGATCAACCTGCCGTACATCACGGCCGACGCGTCCGGGCCGAAGCACCTCGCGATCAAGCTGTCGCGGGCGAAGTTCGAGTCCCTCGTCGATGACCTCGTGCAGAAGACCATCGAGCCGTGCCGCAAGGCGCTCAAGGACGCCGGCCTCTCGGCAGCCGAAATCGGCGAGGTGGTGCTGGTCGGCGGCATGACCCGCATGCCCAAGATCCAGGAAGTCGTGAAGAGCTTCTTCGGCAAGGAGCCGCACAAGGGCGTCAACCCGGATGAGGTCGTGGCGATCGGCGCGGCCATCCAGGCCGGCGTGCTGCAGGGTGACGTCAAGGACGTGCTGCTGCTCGACGTGACGCCCCTGTCGCTCGGCATCGAAACCCTCGGCGGCGTGTTCACGCGCCTCATCGACCGCAACACCACCATCCCGACCAAGAAGTCGCAGGTCTTCTCGACGGCCGAGGACAACCAGCAGGCCGTGACGATCCGCGTCTTCCAGGGCGAGCGCGAGATGGCCGCCGACAACAAGCTGCTCGGGCAGTTCGACCTCGTCGGCATCCCGTCAGCCCCGCGCGGCGTGCCGCAGATCGAGGTCACCTTCGACATCGACGCCAACGGCATCGTGCACGTGACGGCGAAGGACAAGGCGACCGGCAAGGAGCAGGCGATCCGCATCCAGGCGTCGGGCGGTCTCTCCGAGTCCGACATCGAGCGCATGGTCAAGGACGCCGAGGCACATGCCGCAGACGACAAGAAGCGGCGCGAGCTGGTCGAGGCCAAGAACCAGGGCGAGGCGCTGATCCACGCGACCGAAAAATCGGTCAAGGAATACGGCGACAAAGTCCCGGCCTCCGACAAGCAGGCCATCGAGACGTCCATCGACGCCCTGCGTCAGGCCCTCGGCGGCGACGATGTCGAGACCATCAAGGCCCGCACCACGGACCTGATGCAAGCCTCGATGAAGCTCGGCGAAGCCATGTATCAGGCGGCGCAGGCGGGCGGCGGCGACGACCAGGATCAGGGCGGCGGCGAGCAGCCCAAGAAGGACGACGTCATCGACGCCGACTTCCAGGAAGTCGACGACCAGGACAAGAAGAAGCGGGCCTAAGCATCACCCTCTCCCCTCGCGGGAGAGGGCTAGCGAAGCGAGCCGGGTGAGGGCAAGACGGTGCAGGACAGGGCGAACCCCGTGCAACCGTGCCGCGCCTTCGTCCGGCTCTCGTTTTTACGTCAGGTGTTGGCTGCCTGTTTGGCATCGGGCGGAGCATCGGCTACCGAGCCGACGCCACACGATACCGAGTGGTGGATTCGTGCAATTTTCGCGGAGCAGCAGTTGAAGGTCGCCGTCGATCAAAGCGACCATCAGCGCGCAGCCTTGGTCGCCGGCTTCTTACGGTATTCGACGGATTACGACATCGCAGGCGGGCGCAAGCCTTCCGAGCCGTGCTTTCATGCAGCCATGGAATTAAGAGTAGCGGCAGGTTCGGCGTCCCACGCCCTGACGCCAGGCGATCCTGATCCCAAGAAACTATTGCCAAGTGACGCCGTCACGGCGCGAAGCCTCTTAGATGAATCCTATGCCGATTTCGTCCAGCACATCAGGGAGTGTGAGGCTTTGATCAAGGCGGACGCTACGTCGCGGGCTTGGTCAGGTCGTCCGTCCGGGGGACTTCGCTGATGTCCAAACGCGACTATTACGAGGTTCTCGGCGTCAACAAAGGCGCCAGCGATGCGGATCTCAAGTCCGCATTCCGCAAGCTCGCGATGAAATACCACCCGGACAAGAACCCCGGCGACAAGAACGCGGAAATCCACTTCAAGGAAATCAACGAGGCGTATCAGACGCTCTCGGATGCGCAGAAACGCGCCGCTTATGATCGCTTCGGCCACGCCGCCTTCGCGCAGGGCGGGGGCGGGGCCGGCTTCGGCGCCGATTTCTCCGACTTCATGTCGGACATCTTCGAGAATTTCTTTGGCGAGACGCGCGGCCGCGGCCGCGGCTCGGGAGGTCGCGAGCGCGGCGCCGACCTGCGCTACAATCTCGAGATCACGCTGGAAGAGGCGTTCGAAGGCAAGACCGCGACCGTCAAGATCCCGACCGCCATCACCTGCGAGGCCTGTTCCGGGACGGGGGCGAAGCCCGGATCGAAGCCGCGGCAGTGCCCGACCTGCGGCGGGCACGGGCGCGTGCGCGCCACCCAGGGCTTCTTCTCCATCGAGCGCACCTGCCCCAACTGCCACGGGCGCGGCGAGGTGATCGACGACCCCTGCGAGTCGTGCGGCGGTGCCGGACGCATCACCCGGGAGCGCACCCTGTCGGTCAACGTGCCGCCGGGCGTCGAGGACGGCACACGCATCCGTCTCGCGGGCGAGGGCGAGGCGGGCCTGCGCGGCGGTCCCTCGGGCGACCTCTATATCTTCCTGGCGATGAAGCCGCACCAGTTCTTCCAGCGCGACGGCGCCGACCTGTTTTGCCGCGTGCCCGTCTCCATGGTAACGGCAGCGCTCGGCGGCGAGTTCAGCGTGCCGACGCTCGACGGCTCGCAGGCGAAGGTCAAAATCCCGGAGGGAACGCAATCCGGAAAGCAGTTCCGCCTGCGCGGCAAGGGCATGCCCGTGCTGCGCGCGCGCGATCTCGGGGACCTCTATATACAGGTCGTCGTCGAGACGCCGCAGAAGCTGACGAAACGCCAGCGTGAGCTGCTCACGGAGTTCGAGCGTGCATCTTCGGACGAAACCCACCCAGAAAGCAGTGGATTCTTTTCGCGCATGCGCGAATTTTTCGACGGCCTCTCTGGATCAAGTCGGGTGTAATGCCCGTTAATACGTGCTCAATGGCTTTGTGATTAGTCACGCCGGGCCAGGGGAATTGTATCGTGCTTCAGTCGTTCCAACGGGCAGCCTCCCGCAAGGTTCCTATCGGCGATCGCTTCGAGGACGAAGCACGCTTCCTGCGCTCCTGGATCGAGCGTCCTCTCGTGACGGGCGCGGTGACTCCCTCCGGCAAGATGCTGGCGCGCACCATGGCGTCGTATGTCGATCCGCGCGTGCCGGGGCCGGTCATCGAGCTCGGCCCAGGAACGGGCCCGGTCACCGACGCGCTCGTGCGCCGCGGCATTGCCCAGGACCGGCTCGTGCTGGTCGAGTACAACCCCGATTTCTGCAAGCTGCTCAAGCGCCGCTTTCCGAAGGCGGCAATCATCCAGGGCGACGCCTACGACATCGGCGAGGCGCTCGAGGGCGTGATCAACGAGCCGGCCGCCGCGGTGATCTCCAGCTTGCCGCTGTTCACCAAGCCGTTGAATACTCGTCGGCACCTGCTCGATGCGGCCCGCGATCTGCTGTATCCGGGGGCACCGTTCATCCAGTTCACCTATGCGGTGGTGCCGCCGATCCCGCCGGACCCGAAGCGCTACACGGCGTCGGGCTCGAACCGCGTCTGGCTCAACATCCCGCCGGCGCGCGTGTGGGTGTATCGCGACGCCAGGGGCCACATCGACGACGAGCGCGCAGCGGTCTGACGCTGCGGCACCATTCCATTCGCGGCACCCGTGCGAGGAGCGACATGCCTGAGGCGCTTGCGCCGCGCGACCGTTTGATCGTCGCGCTCGACCTCGCGTCGGTCGCCGAGGCCGAAGCCCTGGTCGAGCGGCTTGGCGACGCAGTCGCCGTCTACAAGATCGGATACCGGCTCGGCTATGCCGGGGGCCTGCAATTCGCCGAGCGCCTCGGCAGGGCCGGCAAGCAGATCTTTCTCGATCTGAAGCTGCACGACATCGGCAACACTGTGAGCCAAGGCGTCGAGTCGATCGTGGCGCTTGGCGCCACCTTCCTCACCGTCCATGCCTATCCGCAGACCATGCGCGCTGCCGTGGCCGGCAAGGGCGCCTCGCGCCTCAAGCTGCTCGGCGTCACCGTGCTCACCTCGTACGACGACGGCGACGCCGCCGAGGCCGGCTATGCGAAACCCGTGGACGATCTCGTGGCGATGCGCTCGGCGCAGGCGCGCGATATCGGCCTCGACGGCATCGTCTGCGCCGCGACCGAGGCGGCCCGGGTGCGCGCCATCGTCGGGCCCGGCCGCCTGATCGTGACCCCCGGCATCCGTCCCGCGGCGGCCGCCGCCGGCGATCAGAAGCGCGTGGTGACCCCGGCCGCCGCCATCCGGGCCGGAGCCGATTACCTCGTCGTCGGTCGGCCCATCACGTCGGCCGACGATCCGCGCAAGGCTGCCGACGTGATCGTCGACGAGATCGCCCGGGCAGTGTGAGGGCGAACAGGATGGCGAATGGAACGGGCTTCGATCGGATGCTCTCTTCCCTACTCCCTGTTCGCCATTCGCCGGCTGCCTTATGGTTCGCGGATTGAGAGCGAAGGAACCGCCATGCCCAAGGGTTACTGGATCGCCCGTGTCGACGTCACCGACCCGGAGGCGTATCGCGCATATGTGGCAGCGAACGGGGTCGCCTTCGCCAAGTTCGGCGGGCGCTTTCTCGTGCGTGGCGGCAAGTTCGAGACCATGGAAGGCAACAGCCGGCAGCGCAACGTGGTCATCGAGTTTGCGAGCTACGAGGCCGCCCTCGCCTGCTGGAATTCGCCCGAATACAAGAAAGCGCACAAGCTGCGGACCAACGCGTCCATGGGCGATCTTGTCATCATCGAAGGCTACGAGGGCGACCAGCCGGGCGAAGGCTGATTAATTCTCGAGCGGTCGCCGACTTGTGGCCGCTATCCAACGGCGGCTATACCCCGATCACGCAAAGGAGTGAACGATGACCGAGTTGCGGCTCGTGGTGGTCGGCGCCGCCGGACGCATGGGACGCATGCTCGTCAAAACCATCGCCGAGACGGGCGGCTGCAGGCTGACCGGTGCGCTCGAGCGCGACGGCTCGTCGGCGCTCGGCCAGGACGCGGGCCTGCTTGCCGGCGCCGGCAAGCTCGACGTCGGCGTCGTCACCGATGCGCGCGCCGCCTTCGCCAACGCCGACGCCATCCTCGATTTCACCGCGCCGGCCGCGACCGTCGCGTTCGCGGAGCTTGCCGCGCAGGCCGGACTGGTGCACGTGGTCGGCACGACCGGCCTGACGGAGCCCGATTTCGCCAGGCTCAGGGAGGCCGCGCAGCGTGCGCGCATCGTGCAGTCCGGCAACATGTCGCTCGGCGTCAATCTGCTCGCCGGGCTCGTGCGCACCGTCGCACGCACGCTCGGCGAGGACTTCGACATCGAGATCCTGGAGATGCATCACCGCATGAAGGTCGATGCCCCCTCCGGCACCGCGCTTCTGCTCGGCGACGCGGCCGCGGAGGGACGCAGCGTGAACCTCAAGGAGCGTGCGGTGCGCAGCCGCGACGGCCAGACCGGCGCGCGCCGCGGCGGCGACATCGGCTTCGCGGCTTTGCGCGGAGGCTCCGTGGTCGGCGACCACACGGTGATCTTCGCCGGGCCGGGCGAGCGCATCGAACTCACGCATCGCGCCGAGGATCGCAGCCTGTTCGCGCGCGGCGCCGTCAGGGCCGCTTTGTGGGCGCGCGACAAGGCGCCGGGCTATTACACGATGGCCGACGTTCTGGGTCTTGAGAGTAAGTGAGCGATAACGCCGCTCGACGTCCCGAGGCGAGGTGGCGCGCGGAAAACGCCCCGCGCAACGCGACCTGCGGGGCGAAGTCCGGATCCGCGGGATGGCAACGGTCCGAATCATTAGTGTACGCAAAGACAGCCGCACGTCCTTCACACAAGTGAACGCGGGGGTACAAATGCTTTGCGATTGGCAAGCCGCGGCCATGCCGATCATCACGCTTGTCTGATGACGTTCCCGCCCGCCATGACCGGATCAAGTCCGGGGGGCATCTTTTCGCGGATCATGCCGGCGCGCATCACCGCCGCAGCAGCGACTTGCCGGTCATCTCGGTCGGTTGTTTCAGATCCATCAGCTCGAGCAAGGTCGGCGCGAGATCGGCAAGCGTGCCGTCGCTCAGACTCACATCGCCAGCGCCCAACAGCAGCACCGGCACCGGATTGGTCGTGTGCGCCGTATGCGGGCCACCGGTTTCGGGGTCGCGCATCAATTCGCAATTGCCGTGATCGGCCGTCACCAGGAGAGCGCCGCCCGCATCGCGGATCGCATCGGCGATGCGTCCGAGGCCCAAGTCGACGGTCTCGACGGCCTTGATGGCGGCCGGGAGGCTCCCGGTGTGACCGACCATGTCCGGGTTGGCATAGTTGAGGACGATGAGATC
>DATBIR010000212.1:0-14855 GCA_036556825.1 Beijerinckiaceae bacterium | reverse complement strand
GCCGTCGAGCCGATCGTTGCCGGCTTGGCCAAGGAGACGGTCGTCGCCGTCTCCGCCGGAGAGCCGGTCGTTGCCGTCACCGCCGTCGAGGCGATCGTCGCCCGTGTTACCCTCGATGACGTCGTTGCCGCCATTTCCGAGCACGCGATCGTCGCCGGCGAGAGCGTCGACCCGATCGTCACCATCGCCATAGACAAGGGAGTCATTGCCGGGGGTCGGGGTCGGACCCGCAGGCGGCTGAGTGGAAGCGGGAACCGTCATGGTGACGGTCGCCTCGGACGCGTCGTTGTTGGCGTCTGTCAGCGTGTAGCTGAAGGTGTCGGTGCCGTCGAAGTTGGCATCCGGCGTATAGGTGAACGTGCCGTCCGCGTTCACGGTCACGCTGCCGTGCGCCGGCGCGGTGGCGCCGTCCGCGCCGTTGATCGTGATGCCGGAGCCGTCGCTCGTCGTGCCGTCGATGGTGACGCCGGCGCTGATCTTCGGCAGGCCCGAGGCCAGGGTGATCGTGTTGCTCGCGCCGCCGGTGAAGAACGCGGGATCGAACTCGATCCGCGAGCCGGGACTGGCGTTGGCGCTGGCGATCGCTTCGCGCAGCGAGCCTGCGCCGGAATCCGCATTGGTGGTGACGACGAGGGTTGCCATTATGAGTTCCCCCAAATGCGGGCCGCCTCAGCGGCTTCGTTTGCTCGTTGCGTTGAGATCGGCCCGGAAGTCGGCGGCGGCCGCAACGGAGGCCGCCTCCGCCGCTTTCGGGCGACGTGACTGTTTACGAAGGCGTTCACCGAGGGGCGCACGGGTCGCAGCACGCCGTCGCCGTCGTGACGCTTGCCATTGACCATGGTTCGGCCGCGCATGATCTTGCGTGCCTGGTCCAGCGGGAAGCGGTGCACGGTATTCCTGTTCGCATCCAGGTATTGAAAACGACGCAGCTGCCGTCGAGGCAGTCGTCGAAGGCCAGGCCAACGCGACCTTCGATCCACGCCTCGGTCTTGTCCTGGCACGCCAACTCCCAGCCCGGGACACTGGGCCCGGTTGGCGCCGTCGACCGCGAAGAGATAGTGGTTGCGCTTGATCTGACCAGCGAGCACCTCCGACCACTGCCCGAACGGCAGATTGGCGAAAGCCGGCTTGGTCATCAGGAAATCCGCCGTCATGCCGAGCGCGCGACGGGCGGCTCGAACCTGACCGCGCGGAGGGCTGACCTGGCGCGGGAGGTCGGTGCGTTCGTGTTACAAAGCCCGCTTCCGTTCGGGAGCGCTGGCGCGTGCGTGACCTCGGTAACAGCCATAGCCTTGCCCCTTCACGCTCCGATGAGAAGCGCATGCGACCGCCGCGTCCGCGCGTGCGCCTCAGTGATCATCTTGTGGTGAAGTTGGGCGGCGCTGACGGAATAGTCTTCGCGCCGGCCGCCATGGCTAAGCTTTATCGTGTCTTAGGAGGGTCTTACACGCATTCGGGATGCGCGTCACTACTTAAAACGAATAATAAACCGCGATGTGCTGGGGCCGACATCTATGGCTCCGGAACCAGGGCTCCATTGCCAAAGCAACCCAAGCCGCTAAAGTCCTTGCATCGCAAGAATTTGGCGGCCCTTGTTTGGAATACCGGGTTGCATGCTGGCGGAATTACAGATTATCGCGCGTTTTCAGCCACGTCAGCCATAGCGGACGTGGCGCCCTGTGCGGGCGCGCCCGCGACGTCACGGCTTGAACGTGAAATCCTTGCCGATGCGCACGTCCTGAGGGATGGGCGGAAGGTCGGCGAACAGGGCCGTGTGCTTGTCCATGACCGTGACGATGTGCTTCGGGTCGATGTGCTTGTTGACGTCGAAGGTCGACTTGATGAAGCCGAGCCGGTGCAGGCGCTCCTGCGCGCTGTGCAGGGCGCGGTAATTATGCGCCGACAGGCGGCGGTCGTTCTGCTCGATATTGAAGGCCATGGCGGCTTCGGCCACGTCGAGGCGCAACCCAGGGATCCAGCGCGTGGCGACCTGCGCCGCCTGTTTCGGGTTGGCGCGCATCCACTGGTCCGCCTCCGACAGGGCGGCCAGGAAGCGCTCGAGCGTCGCGCCGTTCTTTTCGGCCCAGGGGCGCAAGGCGACGTTGAAGCCGAGATAGGAGATGACGTTGCCGCCGCGGATCACCTCGACGGCGCCGGGCACGTCCTTCAGCGCCACGATCGGCCAGGGATCCCATCCCGAGAAGGCGTCGATGCCCTTGGCCAGCAGCGCCACCGTCATGTCCGGCGGCGGCGTGTTGACGAGCGTGACGTCGTTCGGGGTCAGCCCGGCCTTCTCGATCAGGGCCAGGACGTAGAGGTGATTGATGGTGCCGAAGGAGGCGGCGATGCGCTTGCCCTTGAGGGTCGACAGGTCGCCGGCCTTGATCCCCGCGTCGCCGCGGGCGACCAGCGCCATGGTGGCGTCCGAGCCCATCTTGGTGGCGCTGCCGCTGTAGTTGCCGAGCGCGACGAGGTCCATGCCGCGCAGCACCGCGCCGATCATCGGCACGCCGACCTGCACCGTCTCGCTCTCGCCGGCCTGCAGGGCGTTGAGGGCGTCGACGCCGGTCGCATAGGGCCGGGCGATGTCGACGTCGAGCCCGTGCTTCTCGAAGAAGCCGCGCTCGAGCGCGATCGGCAACGCGATCTGGTCGATGCCGGTGACCATGCCGGCGCGCAGCTTGGTCATGGTCTGCGCCGTCGCCGGCGTGGCGAGGAGCATGCAGGCGAGCGCCAAAATCCTCATCATCGGTCGTCATCCTCCCTGTGGCAGCGGCTCGACGCGCCGCACCCAGTAATGGCGGGCCAAGGCGCGCAGGTCGCTTCTGCGAACGTTGCGGATTTCGACCGTGTTGCCGGCCGTTCCGGACACCCTACCATAGCCCTGAAAAGCCAGAACGTGGAAGCGCTCGGCCGGAAACGGCAAGGTCGCCAGGACGTTGACCCGCTCCCGGTCGCCGGGGAACGGGGCGATCTTGCCCGGGGCCGCAAGCGTCAGCCAGACCTGCCAGGCGAGATAGAGCGCGATCACGGCGAGCACGAAGCGCCCCTTGTTCGAGGCGAGGACGGCGCGCGCGAGGCTCATGCGGAGCGCACGAGGTGGAGCACCTTGCCCGACAGCGTCTTGAAGGCGTCGCTGTCGACGAGGTCGTCCCAGCGCCGCGGCCGCGGCAGGTCGATCGCCACCTCGTCGAGGATGCGCCCCGCCGACAGCACGACGACGCGGTTGGCGAGAAACACCGCCTCGCCCACGTCGTGAGTGATGAAGATGATCGTCGGGCGTCGCTCCTGCCAGATGCGGGTGAGCTCTTCCTGCAGCGTCATGCGCGTCTGCGCGTCGACGCTGGCGAAGGGCTCGTCCATCAAGAGCACGTCGGGCTCGTTGGCGAGGGCGCGGGCGACGCCGACCCGCTGCTGCATGCCCCCCGACAACTCGTTGGGATAGCGGTCGGCGGCGTGCGAGAGGCCGGCGAGCCCCAGGAAGTCGCGGGCGATGGCCTCGCGCTCGGCCTTGCCGACGCCGCGCATCTTCGGGCCGAAGGCGACGTTGTCGAGCACCGTCTTCCACGGGAACAGCGCGAAGGACTGGAACACGACGCCGCGGTCCGGCCCCGGGCCGCGCACGGGCCGGTCGTCGACTAGGATGTCGCCGGCGCTCGGCGGGATGAATCCGGCGATCAGGTTGAGCACCGTGCTCTTGCCGCAGCCGGACGGGCCGACGATGGCGACGAACTCGCCCTCGCGCACCTCGAGCGAGATGCCGCGCACGGCCTCGATATGCGTGCCCTTGTAGGGATCGAAATACGTCTTGGCGAGATTGCGGATGGTCAGGCTCTTCACCGGTTCACCAGCCCCCAGCGCTGCCCGGTGGCGCGCTCGATCGGCGCCAGGATCCAGGCGTCGACGATATACCAGAGGATGCCGAGCACGATCATGCCGAGCATGATCTCGACCACCGAGCCGGCCCGCCGCGCGTCGAACATCAGAAAGCCGATGCCGCTGGTGCCGACGATGATCTCGGCGGCGATCAGCGCCCGCCAGCCGAAGCCGAGGCCGTTGCGTAGGCCCGTGATCAGGTTGGGCAAGGCGCCGGGCAGCACCACCTCCCACAGGATGCGGGCGCGTGACGCGCCGAGACTCTGCGCGGCGCGGTGCATGTCCGTCGGGATCGACCGCACGCCGAGCACGATGTTGAGAACGATCGGGAACAGCACCGTGTAGACGATGACGAAGGTCATCGTGGTCAGCCCGAAGCCGAACCAGATCAGAAGGATCGGCAGCCAGGCGATGTCGCCAATCGCCTGGAAGAAGAGGAGCACGGGCCAGAACAGCGCGTGCGCGCGGGGGCTCAGGCCGACGAGCAGGCCGAGCGGAATGCCGATGGCCATGCCGGCGAGCGCGCCGACCAGGAGGCGCACCGCGCTGTCGTGCAGATAGGCCGGCAGGATGCCCTTCCAGGTGAGATCGACGAAGGCGCGCACCACCTCCGCCGGTCCGGGGAAGAACACGCGCGGAAAGACCTCGGCCTCGGCGACGATCGCCCACAGCGCGATCACCGGAATGAAGGGCACGAAGGCCCGCAACCCCGGCACGGGCGCGGTGGCGCGCATGTACAGGCTCCAGGCGGCGAGAGCGGGATTCATGCGCCGCGCACCAGGCCCCAGCGCTCGATGGTCGCGCGCTCCAGCGGCGCCAGCAGCAGGCGGTCGATGAGCAGCCACAGCACGCCGATCACGATCATGCCGAAGATGATCACCTCGGTCCGGTAGAAGTCGCGCGCCAGGAACAGCATGTAGCCGAGCCCGACATTGGTGGCGATCATCTCGGCGGCGATCAGCCCGCGCCAGGCGAAGCCGAGGCCGGTGCGGATGCCCGTGACGATGTTGGGCAGCGCGCCCGGCAGCAGCACCTGCGTCAGCATCGCCAGCCGGCCGGCGCCGAGCGAGGCGGCGGCGTTGCGCAGCGGCATCGGGATGGTCGAGACTCCGAGCAGCGTGTTGTAGGCGACGATGAAGAACACGGCGTTGAAGATGACGAAGGTGATCGCGCCGAAGCCGTAGCCGAACCACAGCGTGGCGATCGGAATCCAGGCGATTCCGGCGAGCACCGAGAAGAACCGGAACAGCGGCGTCAGGAGGCTCGACACGACCGGGCTGATGCCCATGGCGACCCCGAGCGGGATGGCGGCGACGAGCGCCAGCGCCGTTCCGGCGAGGACGCGGGCGAAGCTCGCGCCGACATGCATGAAGAGCGATCCGTCGCGGATGCTCTCGATGCCGGCGCCGACGACCGCCGGCACGCCGGGGAAGACGCCGGGATGCACGTTGAAGATCGTGACCGTCGCCTGCCAGATCGCCACGAGCGCAACGAGCGGGGCCAGGAACGCCGCCGTCCCTGACAAGCGCCCGGCGCCGGCGGTGAGCGCGCGTGGCGTCACTGTCTACGCGTCCCGCGCCATGGGGGGGCGCGAGCCTTTCGAAGGCGCATCCATGCTGTCGTCTGATCCCAACGCCACCATGATCCCCGGACAAACCCCTTGCGAGAGCCGCTGAGGAATAGCGCGCACGCCGGAAAGCCCCAACACCGATCAAGGTCTAATACGTCGCCCGTCCCCCGGAAAGGTCGAACACGGCGCCCGTGCTGAACGAGCATGCCTCCGAGCAGAGCCACAGCACGAGATCGGCCACCTCGTCCACCGTGCCCAGCCGCTTCAGCGGGCTCTTGGCGATCATGGCCTCGACGGCTGCCGGATCCATCTGCGCGAGGATGTCGGTGGCGACGGCGGCGGGAGCCACGCAGTTCACCCGTATCCCGGTATCGGCCAGCTCCTTGCCGAGCGATTTCGTCAGGGCGATCACGCCGGCCTTGGCGGCGGAATAGGCGGACAGGCCCGGCGTGCCTTCCTTGCCGGCCAGAGACGCGATGTTGACGATGCGGCCCCAGCCCGCGCGTCGCATCACCGGCACCACCTGCCGCGATACGTCGAAGACTCCCGTGAGGTTCACGTCGACGATGCGCCGCCAGGCGGCGGGATCGAGTTCCTCGACCGGCCGGGTCCCGCCGACGAAGCCTGCATTGTTGACGAGGATGTCGATCCCGCCGCCCTCGCTCGATATGCGCGCGAGCGCTGCGGAAATCTGTGCCGAATCCGTGACATCCACCGTGACATGTTGCAGAGGACCGCCCGTGGCCGGCTCCAGGTCCCACGACCACACCCGCGCCCCCGCGCCGAGGAGCCGCTCCGCAATGGCGCGGCCGATTCCCTTCGACGCGCCGGTCACGACGGCAGTTCTTCCGGAAAAATCATAAGCAACCGGCATCGATGCACCCTTTCGGCGTGGCGCCGGCCCGTCCGCCCGCCCGGGGCCGGTTCTGAGGTCGTCCGAGAAGCCTCCGAGCAGCCGGCCCCCCGTCCTGAACGAATGTCCGGTTTCGGGCGCCGCATCAAGCAACGCGGACGGCCGGGATGGGCACTGACCTTCGGAGGAAGGCGGGCGCACGGTCCGCTCATGCCCCATGGCGGACATCGAGGGGGGAGCGCCTCGCAAGGTCGGCATAGGAAGGTCGGCATGCCGCCGCGCCGGATCCTCGGCGTGCATCTGGTCATGCCGCAGCGCTCGACCTAAGCTTGCTGACGAGTGGGACGGGGCAGGATCTTCTCCGCCCACCGTGAGAGGAGTGGTGTATGGCAAGGTCACCAAAGAAGCGTGCCTCTGCTTCCAAGACACGGGGCGGAGCCAAGGCGCGGGGGCGGAGCGCGGGAAAGACGACGAGCACCTCCAAGAAACGTGCGTCGAAAGCTGCCGCGTCGCGCAAGAGAGCCCCTGCCAAGACCAGGGCGTCCAAATCGCGCAGTGGAGGCAAGGCGACGGGGCGAGCTGCCGCGAAGAAGAACGCCCGTTCAACGAAGAGCGTTGCGAGGCGCCCTGCTTCATCGCGCAAACCGGGCCCGGCGAAGGGCGCCGCGAAACGCGGCCGTGCACAGCGGGGCCAGCGCGCAGAGAACATGAACCTCGGTGGCGCCGTCATCGATCCGATAACCGGAGCCATGGCTGTGGGCAGCGAAGTTGCGGCCGGGGCCGTTCAAGCCGGCGGTGAAATTGTCGCCGCGACGGCCGACATGGCGAAGAGCGCCGCGCGGACCGTGGCGGCGTTGACCACCGGTGTTGCTCCGGAGGCTGCGGATGCGAGTGCCAAACCACGCAGCCGGCGTAAGCGCTCTTAGCTGACACTTCGGCCTGGATCGCACGCGCCTCGGAGCTGGGTAGAGCATGGTGCGGGGCGGGTGGGTGGCGGTGACGAGCCGCTCCGCAATGGCGCGGCCGATTCCCTTCGACGCGCCGGTCACGACGGCAGTTCGTCCAGAGAACCCGTAGGAAACCGGCATGGAATGTAACCTTTCCGCGTGGTGCGGCACCGCTTCCGTCCGCCCCGGGGCTTGCAGGGTGGAATATTCCAAGCAGCAGGCCGACGGGCAAGCCAATCGGTTGCCCGAGCGGGTTGATCCGATGCGATGAACGTTAGGACGAACGCCTGCGACGCGAAGACAGGTCGACCACGGTTCCATCCGACAACAGCGTTTCGATCTCGCGTGCGAGGTCGGCAGCGCGAAACGGTTTGGACAGACGAGCCAAACCAGTCTCGTCACCTGCGAGCTTGGCGTATCCGGTAATCAGCAATCCTTTAAGATCCGGGTAGATCTGCCGGGCCTTTCTGATCAGCTCACCGCCCCGCAGGCCAGGCATCAGGTAATCGCTTACAACCAGTTCAATGTCTTGCCGCTCGCGGAGCATGTCGAGTGCTGCTGTGCCGGACGAAGCTTCAAGGACCTCATGGCCCATATCCCGGAGCATTTCCGCCGTCGCTCTCCGCACGAGCTCCTCGTCGTCTACCAGGAGTATTGTGGTTTGGCGCATGTTGATTGGTAGCGCCGCTTCTTGCGTCGTCAGGGGATCGGCGATCCTGCCGCTAACCGGCAGCCAAATTTCTGCTGTCGTCCCCTGCCTGAGAGCGCTCGTGAGCCTCAGAATCCCGCCTGACTGTGCAGCCAAGCCGTGAACCATCGATAGGCCAAGGCCGGTACCTTTGCCTACGCCTTTGGTGGTAAAGAACGGCTCGATCGAACGACTGATCGTAGCACCATCCATCCCGCTACCCGTATCCGTGACTGCGAGACGGATGTAAGACCCGCTCGGGAGGCCGTCGATTCGACCATCAACGATCTCCTGCTCGGAAACATCGATGAACAGAGAACCGCCTCCAGGCATGGCATCGGAGGAGTTGACCGCAAGGTTCAGCACGGCCAATTCGAGTTGGTTGGGGTCGATGCGCGCTGCGGGGAGGTCCGGCTGAATTTTGACCTGCACCTCGATATGAGGCCCAATAGAGCGCTGGATCAGATCGCGCATTCCATCGATCAGTTCGCCGATGTTTATGGCGCGCGCTTCAAGATGCTGCCGGCGCGCGAAGCTCAAGAGGCGTTGGACCAGAACGGCAGCTCGCTGTGCCGCCTCGAGGGCAGCAATGATCAGACGCGTAGCACGCGGATCACTCTCGTATCTGCGGTGAAGCACATCAAGCGTACCGACGATCGGCGTCAATAGATTGTTGAAATCATGTGCGACGCCTCCGGTGAGTTGCCCCAACGTCTCCAACTTCGCCATTTCATGCATTCGCGCTTCGGCGTCAGCTAGCTGCTGCTGCTCGCGCATACGGTCGGTGACATCATAAACAAACTGGTAGGCGCCGATCTGTTCGCCTTTCCCGTCCCGAAGCGAGTTGTACTTCATCTCGTAAAACCGGCGGTCCCGACCGGGATCGCCGAATTCGCCGATCTCGGTGAACTCCTCGCCCGCAAGGGCGCGCCCCCACACCGCCTGCACGGCTTTCCGGTGCTCAGGAATATGCGCAAGCACCTCCAGCATCGACTGACCGACCTGCGGCCGCACTCCGAAGATTCGCTCGAACTCGTTGGCGAAAGCCCGGTTTATGGCCAGCCATCGATAGTTGAGGTCGGCGACCTGCACAAAGGCATCGGTCCCTTCAACAACGTCCGCAAGAACACGCTTCTCGGCAAGTGATTCCGCGAACCGTTGTCCAAGCTTCTCATTCGCCTCGCGCAGACGGGCTTGGCTGGTCTGCAGCCGAGCGCGCTCTTCTATCAGCTCACGCTCTCTGGCCGCGATCTCCAGAATGTGCCGCTCGGCCTCGCGTTGACGTGCCCGTGCGCGAAGGGCCGCTCGGGCGGCAGAGATCAGCGTGATCGGCGAAAACGGCCTCTCAATAATGGTGACATTGCTGAGGCACGCGGCGAGATTCGACTGAGAAGCTGCATTGCCGCTTCGCTTGGTGAGCAGCAGGATCGGCAAATCAGACCAGGGCGGCTGGCGCTGAAGCCATGCCGTCACGGCTCTAAGATCATCGTCGCCTAGTGCTTCCTCAGCCAGAATAGCACCGCCGATCCGGCCATCGGCAACGGCAGCAAGAACCAAATCTGCGGATGCAAAAATCGAGTTTTGGATACCTGCGCCGTTCAGGATGCCGCTCATGACAGCGGCATCGCGGCCGTAAGGAGCCAGAATTCCGACAGCTTGTGTCATAACCAGGCGAAGCTTATTTGCGACTGCCGAGCAGATCAGACGCCTGTCCGATGAAACTCGGAACTCCGGTCAAGACGCCTGAAAAGTTGCGAAGCGGCTCGCCGAGCCGGATCCCTTTGCTGTCGATGAGGTATTCGCGGATCGAGGACTCATGAGCGCCGGTCCGCTTCTTGATTGCGGAAATAGCGCGCCTCAACTCTCCGAAAGCTTCAAAAAAGCGAAGCAACAACACTGCATCCGCCAGATAGGTCAGGTCGACAGGTGACTGCATATGGCCCACCAAGCCGTGCTGGGCTAACACAAGGAAAGTCAATACGCCCCGCTGATTGAGGTAGGTGAGCAGTTCATGCAGCTGGAGCAGCATAAATTGCTCCTCAGGCATGGCATTCTGATATCCCGAGAGACTGTCGAGCACGACAGCAGTGACATTCTCGATCTCAACATGATCTCTGACGATGCTTGATAGCTCGCCTGGGGAGAGTTCAGCCGGATCGACCTGGCGAAAGTGGAACCTCTCTCCAAAGCGGTCAAAATCCATGCCGAGACCGGCAGCCCGCCGAAAGAAATTATGACGCGTTTCGTCGAAGCTGATAAAAAGCGAGCTCTCACCCCGGTAGAGCGCCGCGATCAGATATTGCATCGCGAGTGTGGACTTGCCGGCGCCGGCCGGTCCGAGGATGAGCGTGCTCGTTCCACGGTCCAGGCCACCATCGAGCAGAGCATCGAGCTCGACAACGCCGCTCTCTGCGCGACCGTCCCGGTCCAAGTGCTGCTTATGTTCGCTTGCAATGAGACGCGGGAAGATCTCGATGCCCCCGGTGCGGATTACGTAATCATGGGAGCCGCTGTGGAAGGCCCTGCCGCGCATTTTGAAAACGCGAAGGCGGCGGCGGTCCGCGCCGTAGATGACTGTGGCTTTCTCCAACCGGATGACACCATGCACGATGCTGTGGAGATTCGCGTCGTCCAATTCCTCGGTAAGGTCGTCGACGAACACGGCGGTGCACCCTAATCGAGCGAAGAAGTGCTTCAGGGCGAGCACCTGGCGGCGATAGCGGAGGGCACTTCCCGCGAGTAGACGGATGTCGGAAAGGCTGTCGAATACGATGCAATCCGGGTTTACCCGTTCGACCTCCTTCATAACCAGTTGCACCGTCTCTCCGAGTTCCAAGTCGGAGGAATAGACCACCGATTGCTGCTGGGAAGGGTCGAGGCTCAGTTCGGGTGGAATAAGCTCGTAAAGGTTGATCCCCTCGAGCGACCAGCCATGGCTTTCGGCCGCTTCGACCAATTCATCCTGTCCTTCGGACAGGGTTATATACAAAGGGACGCCTCCGCGATCACGGGTCCTCATCAGGAACTGCATGGCAAGGGTCGTCTTGCCGGAGCCAGGCCGGCCTTCCAGTAGGTGAACGCGCCCCCGTGCATAGCCTCCAGCCAAGATGTGATCGAGGGAGGCGCTTCCAGTCGCGACCCCCTTGTCAGACTTCTGGACAGTCATCAGGCGGTCTCCGACGTGTGATAAGGAATAGCCCCTACGGAGTTCGCCCTTCAGGCGGTCTGTGGTGAGGGTTCTTCTGTCGCCTAGTAAACACAAGGGCGACCGCTGGTCTGCCCACTTGTGAACATAAAGCCCATGTTGGTCGTACAACGACGGCGCCAGGACGATGGAAGAATGCACGGCAAAGCTAACAATGGTTCGGCAGGAACGGACGGGATTGCCGTTAACAATCTGCTACGGGCGCTGAGGGCCGAGGATGCCGCGATCCTGGAGCCTCTAGCTGCGCCCTGGTGGGGGGACTACGGAGACATCCTGTTCGAGCCTGGGGAGACCGTTCGCCACGTTTATTTCCCTTGTGGCCCAAGCCTGATTTCGTACCTCATCGTCTTCAACGATGGTCGAGCGGTCGAGACGGCCCTGATTGGACGGGAAGGAGCCGCGGGAGGGATCGTCAGCCACGGACGCCTTCCCGCCTATGCCAAGGCTGAGGTGCAGTTCCCCGGCCCGTTTTTACGCATCGAGATCAAAAAGCTGGAAGACGCGAAGATGGGCTCGCTGACTCTGCGGCATCTCTTCGCTCGTTATGCCGATTGTCTGATGGCCCAGGTGTTCCAGGCAGTCGCATGCAACGCGGCGCATACAATCGAGCAAAGAGCCGCCAAATGGCTTATTGCGGCCATGGAGCGCACCGGGACAACTGAAGTCCCCCTCACGCAAGAACAACTCGCTGCAATGCTGGGGGTTGGACGCAGCTATATCAGCCGCGTCTTGGGCTCCTTCAAGAACCGCGGTGTCATCGCTACCCGAAGGGGCGCGCTCGTCGTCAATGACTTACAGCAGCTCAAAAGCATCGCATGCGTTTGCAACGAATGTGTTCGGCGGCATTTCGATGATGTCTTGCGGGGCGTGTACCCTACCGAGGACATCGTTGCGAGATAGATGGTTGCTGTTGGGCGAAGCCTTGGTGGCATTCCGGGCAGCAGGCCGAAGGGGGTATAGTCCAACCGACTGCCAGGGCGGAGTCATCTACACCTGGAGAAAATCCAGCACCGCCGTCTCCGCCATCACCGCTTGCGGCGTGCGGTGGCGCTCCGCGAGCCTCCGTTCCTCGTCACTGTGGAACTGCGTCTGTAGGTAAGCGCCGAGATGGCGCGCGCGCTGGATGATCCGCCGGTTCACACTAAGGCGCTCGGCCTCGAAGGCGCGCAGCGCCGAATCGATGGACGGCTCGCGTTCGAGCGCGCCGGCGAGGGCGAAGGCGTCCTGCGCGGCCTTCGAGACGCCGGCGCCGACATGCGGGCGCGCGACGAAGGCGGCGTCGCCGACCAGCGCAACGTGGCCGAAGGCCATGTGCGACGCCTCGAGGTCGTAGATCGGCTGCAGGAAGGGCTGGTCGGTGAGGCGCACGAGCTCGGCGAATTGCGGCGCGAGCTCCGCCTCGGCGGCGGCGCGCATGTCGGCGATGACGGCCGGCGCGATCAGCGGCGGCGGGATCGACACCGTGTGCGTGTGCCCGTGCCGGTCGGTGAGGAGCCTTGGCAGCACGCTGTGCTCGGGCGCCGGGCGGTACCAGACCCAGTTGTAGCTGCGCTGGCCCGGGCGCAGGTCGTTGCCGGGTCCGGCCACGGGATAGCCGAGCATCTGCTGGCCGGGCGGCAGGCAGAAGGCGAAATAGTCGAAGAGATCCGTGTGCGTCGCCGCCGACAGCGCGCCTTCCGCGACGAGCCCGCGCCACGCTGCGTAGCCGGCGTAAAGCGGCTGCGCATCGGGCAGGAGCTGCGCGCGCACGGAGGAGCGGAAGCCGTCGGCGCCGACGAGCAACGCGCCGGTCGCGGCGCTGCCGTCGGAAAAATGCGCGCTCACCCCGCCGCCGTTCTGCTCGACCCGGCTCAGGTCCCTGGCGAGGTGATAACGCGCGGCCGGGAAGGCGTCGCGCAGCATCTGGAACAGGCGGTTCCAGGACGTCTCGGTCTGCGGACAGTCCTGCTCGCCGATGACGCGGCCGTCCCGGTCGAGGATGCGCCGGCGCTGCACGTCGACGCCGAGATCCGTGCTCGGATCGAGGCCCACGGCTTTGAGCGCGGCGCGCAGCTCCGGATGCGTGACGATGCCGGCGCCGCGCCCGGAGAGTTCTGCGTCCGAGCGCTCGAACACGTCCACGTCCCAGCCGCCCTGGGCGAGGCGCAGCGCCGCGAACAGGCCGCTCATCGATCCGCCGATGACGATGGCCCGCCGGCCCTGTTTGGTCCGCACCACGCTCTCCGAAATGGCCGCGCCCGAGCACCTGCCGGCCCATGCCGCTCGACAAGGCGCATGTGATTACTATCATGGCGCCACGGTCAAGGAGACGACGATGGCGATGACGGGCGTTGCGGCGCAAGGCCGGCAACAGAAGTGGCCGGCCGCGATCACGAAGGAATTCCAGACAAACCAGTTCAACGGCTGCGTCGGCACGGCCCTCCTGTCGGAGACCGACCGCGTGCGCGTCTGGACCATCCGCCTGAAGCCGGGCGAGCGGATCGGCTTCCACCGCCACGTGCTCGACTATTTCTGGACGGCGGTGACGTCGGGGCGCGCCATCTCGCACACGCAGGACGGCGGCACCATCGAGCGCCACTATTATGCCGGCGAGACCCAGCACGAAAGCTACGGCCTCGGCGAATCCAAGATCCACGACCTTCAGAATGTCGGCGACGGCGACCTCATCTTCACCACCGTCGAGTTCCTCGACAGCGCCAACGACCCCCTGCCGCTCCCCGACGCCGTGCGGCTCGGAAGGCGCGAGCTGAGCGACGCTCCCGCGCCCTGACATCCCTTCGTTGTCATGGCCGGGCTCGTCCCGGCCATCCCGATCGGAAAGGCGGAGCCCTTCGTATCGCGATCACCGGGACAAGCCCGGTGATGACAAGGTGAGCGCTATTAACCCCCCGTGAGCAGCGCCGCCATGATGCGGTCGCGGGTGAAGGGCAGGTCGCGGATGCGCGTGCCGAGGGCGCGCGCCACGGCGTTGGCGATGGCCGCCGCGGTCGGGCCTTGCGCCGCCTCGCCGATGCCGAGCGGCTCGGCGCGCTCCGGCCGAGTCCGAAGGAAGCGGGTTGACGCACGTCAATGCGACCAACACCCAGTGATGTAAAACGCGATCCTCTCCAGCAAGGGAGGCACCGATGGGTGAGGCTCATTACCAGACCAAGCTCGTATGGAGCGGCGGCGCCCTTGGGCCGACCAGAGCCGTCGAAACTTATTCTCGGGAGTTCCGAGCAGAGTTCCAGGGCAAAGTACCGCTGCGCGGCTCTGCCGATCCCGCGTTTCACGGCGATCCGGCGCTCTATAACCCCGAAGACCTTCTGCTGAGTGCCCTCTCAGCGTGTCACATGCTGAGCTACCTCGCCGTGTGCGCTCACGCGGGCATCGTCGTCGTCTCTTATGAAGATTCAGCCGTCGGCACGCTGGCGCGCCGCGAGGGCAAGGTGAGATTCGTCGACGCCCTCCTCCGTCCGAAGGTCGTTCTGGAGCCGGGAAGCAATATCGAGAAGGCGCGGGCGCTGCACGGCAAGGCGCACGACATCTGCGTCATCGTCAACTCGGTCAACTTTCCCGTGCGTCACGAAGCCAACGTTGAGTTCGCTGATGAGAGCATAGCGGCCGCGTAGACCCAGGTGCGAAGCGCGAGAGGCTTATGCGCTCAAAAGCGCCGCCATGATGCGGTCGCGGGTGAGGGGTAGGTCGCGGATGCGCGCGCCGAGGGCGCGCGCCAC
>DATBIR010000211.1:0-2087 GCA_036556825.1 Beijerinckiaceae bacterium | reverse complement strand
ACATCTCGCCGGTCGTGCTGATCCTGATACTGATCTTCCTGCGCGACGTGGTGATCCGCGACTGGCTGTTCCGGGCCTTCCTTTGAGCGAAAGACAAGCCGGCAGCGTGGTTTTGCCAGCGAGGGAGACGCCGGAGGGGATTGTGATCGGGGTGCGGCTGACCCCGAAAGGCGGCGCCGACGAGATCGTCGGCGTCGAGACGCGCGGGAGCGAGAGGCCGGTGGTGAAGGCGCGGGTGCGCGCCGCGCCGGAGGGCGGCAAGGCCAATGCCGCGCTGGAGGCGCTGATCGCGGACTGGATGAACGCCCCGAAGACGAATTGCCAGGTGATCGCAGGCGGCAAGTCGCGGCTGAAGCAGGTGCTGGTCCGCGGCGACCCGATCCTGCTGACGAATCGCCTCCTCGCCCGCCTGCAGGCGCTGAAATCGGGAGCTTGATCCATGGCCGCGGCAAAGATCATCGACGGCAAGTCCATCGCCGAGAAGCTCCACGCGCGCGTCCGCGCCGGGGTGGCGGCGGTCGCGGGGGCGCATGGCTTCAAGCCGGGGCTCGCCGTCGTGCTGGTCGGCGACGACCCGGCGAGCCAGCTCTATGTGCGGAGCAAGACGAAGCTGACGGGCGAGATGGGCATGGCCTCATTCGAGCACCGTCTGCCGGCCGAAACGAGTGAGGCCGAATTGCTGGCGCTCGTCGACCGGCTGAACGCCAACAGCGCCGTCGACGGCATACTGGTGCAATTGCCGTTGCCGGGTCACATCGACGCGCAGAAGATCATCGAGCGCCTGTCGCCGGCCAAGGATGTCGACGGGCTGCATCCTGTCAACGTCGCCAAGCTTTCGGCGGGCCGGCCCGGCCTCGTGCCGTGCACGCCGCTCGGCTGCATCATTCTCGCCAAGACCGTCGCCCGCGACCTCACCGGCCTGGAGGCCGTCATTGCCGGACGCTCGATCCTGGTCGGCAAGCCCATATCGCAGCTTCTGCTCGCCGAGAACGCAACCGTCACCATCGCCCATTCCCGGTCGCGCGACCTGCCCTCGATCACCCGCCGCGCCGACCTGCTGGTCGCCGCCATCGGCCGGCCGGAGCTGATCCGCGGCGACTGGATCAAGCCCGGCGCCATCGTCATCGACGTCGGCATCAACCGCATACCGGCGCCGGAGAAAGGCGAGGGCAAGACCAGGATCGTCGGCGATGTCGCCTTTGCCGAGGCGTCGGAGGTCGCTGGCGCCATCACCCCGGTTCCACGCGGCGTCGGGCCGATGACGGTCGCCTGCCTGATGGCCAACACGCTGCGTGCGGCCTGTGCCGCGCGGGGGCTGCCGCTGCCCGATCTGCAGGCGGGTCTTTAGCGCATCGGACCGAAAAGTGGACGCCGGTTTTCGGACAAATCCGATGCGCAAATGAAGAGACGACGAATCTATTGAGGCAGAGACCGGCAGTGCTCGGTGATGTATTTGTTCACGCCCTTGACGAAATCCTGCTGGAAGAAACCGAAATTCGACTCGATCTTCCACGCCGCCCAGATCACGTTGCGGATGATCGCGTTTCCCTCGATGTCCTGCACACCTAGCGAAACCGAGGTCGCCTTGCCGTTCTTGAACCGGACCTCGGGCGCCATATTCGCCTTGATCTCCTCCTCATCACCTTCCTTTCCGACTCGGCACATGACCGGCTGCGGCGGCACTTTGAGCGTGTAGCTCGGCTCGGTGAGGGCGGGGACCAGGAGCGCGCGGCCGACATCGAGCTGCACCGAGCAGCGCGCATCGCCGAACGGCCAGCTCAGCCGGCCCTTCTTGACCGCCTCGGCAATCTCCTCCTTCATCCATGTCTGCGACAGCTCGCAGCTCAGATCGAGACCGTCCGGGGATTGAGCCTTGACGATGCCGCACAAGTCCCGGTCGCATTGCGCCAGGCGTTCCTTGTCGCTGAGCGGGGGGATAGGCTCTTGAGCCGGCAGAGAAAAAGCGACGCCAACAAACCCACAAACGACCGCAAAAGCGCCCGCAAAAATACGGATTCCGCTGCGCATGCTTCTCCCCTTTCCACGGTGTCGACTGGCTTGTGCACGATACATCGGCGAGGAAAAAC
>DATBIR010000210.1:0-11370 GCA_036556825.1 Beijerinckiaceae bacterium | reverse complement strand
GGCTATCTCAACCGTGGCTTCGACGACATCGATTGGCTCTGAGACGGGAGGGCTTCGACATGGCCGCAAAATTCGACCTCAACGACGACTCCGTGGTGGTCATCGTCGGCTCGGGCGCAGGTGGCGGAACGCTGGGGACGGACCTCGCGCTGAAGGGCATCAAAACTGTCATCCTCGAGGCCGGCGGCCGGCACGAGTTCGGGGACTTCGTGAACGACGAGTGGGCTAGCTTTGCGCAACTCGCCTGGACCGATATGCGCACGACATCCGGCTCGTGGCGCGTGGCGCGGGATTTCGCCAACCTGCCGGCGTGGATTGTCAAGGCGGTGGGCGGTTCGACCACGCACTGGGCCGGGGCCTCACTCCGCTTCCAGGAGCACGAGTTCAGGGCCCGCTCGGTCTACGGTGACATCAAGGACGCGACCCTGCTCGACTGGCCGATCACCCTGAAGGAACTGGAACCCTACTACGAAAAGGCCGAGTTCCGCATGGGAGTCACCCGCACCAACGGGATCGCGGGCCTGCCCGGCAACAACAATTACAAGGTCTTCGAGAAGGGCGCGAAGGCCATCGGCTTCCACCACGTGTCGACTGGCCGGATGGCGATCAATTCGGCTGAGCGGGACGGGCGCTCTGCCTGCCAGCAAGCCGGCTTCTGCTTCCAGGGCTGCAAGTTCGGCGCTAAGTGGTCGACCCTGTATGCCGAGATTCCGAAGGGTGAGGCGACGGGCAATCTTGAGGTGCGGCCGAACGCGCATGTGCTCAGGATCGAGCACGACGCCTCGGGCAAGGTGACCGCAGTCATCTACGCCGACAAGGACGGCAATCAGCATCGCCAGAAGGCCCGCATCGTGGCGGTCGCCGGGAACTCGATCGAGAGTCCGCGCCTGCTCCTGAACTCGGTCTCCTCGAAATACCCGGACGGACTGGCGAACTCATCCGGGCAGGTAGGCCGAAACTACATGCGGCACATGACCGGATCGGTGTACGCAGTGTTCGACAAGCCCGTCCGCATGTGGCGGGGGACGACCATGGCCGGCATCGTAAGCGACGAGGCCGACCACAGGCCGGACCGCGGGTTCGTCGGCGGGTACGAACTCGAGACGCTGTCCATAGGGCTGCCGTTCATGGCCGCCTTCCTCGATCCGGGGGCCTGGGGCAGGGAGTTCACCACGGCGCTGGACTCCTACGAGAACATGGCAGGCCTGTGGATCGTCGGCGAGGACATGCCGCAGGAGACGAACCGCATCACCCTCTCGTCCGCGAAGGACAAGTTCGGGATGCCCGTGCCGAACGTCCACTTCGATGACCATCCGAACGACATCGTGATGCGCAACCATGCCTATCGGCAGGGGCGCGCCATATACGAAGCCGTCGGCGCGACCCGCACCTTCCCGACGACGCCGTATCCGTCGACGCATAATCTCGGCACGAACCGGATGAGCGAGAACCCGCGGGATGGGGTGGTGAACAAGTGGGGCCAGTCCCATGACATTCCGAACCTGTTCGTCTCGGACGGCAGCCAGTTCACCACGGGCGGCGCGGAGAACCCGACGCTGACGATCGTCGCGATGGCCATCCGACAGGCCGAGTACATCGCCAAGCAGATGGGACAGAACACGATCTGACCCGGTCAGTGCCGGTACAATCGGAAAGGAGGGCGGTTTCGGACGAAATTGCCCTCCTGTTTAACGACTGGAGCCAGAGACAAGACATTCGCGATCCCGTTAGCGAATTCGGCGCCAAGGTCGACGCCTATTACCGGATTGCTCCCACCTCGTGATCGACCGCTGTGCGCCGCGGCAATGCGCACCAGCGCCGCAGCAGAGCTGAGATCGATCGTCTCGCGAGCAGCCTTGTCGGAGCACAAGGTCACCTGAGCCCGCGCCCCCCGTCAGATAATGCCGCCGCCGATAAAGAGGCGGAACATCGCAATGGCGAGGACGGCCAGGTTGATGTTTCGTCCGGTGGTCTTGTCGGAGAGCAGGCCGAGCACCAGCCCGACGGCGACGACCGGGATCACCAGCCAGTTGAGCCACCCGAGCAGCGGGATGAACGCCACCAGCGCCGCAACCAGGGCCACCAGTCCGATAAGTGTGGAAATCACGTTCATTGCTGGCTCGAATCCGGCTCGCTTTCGCGTTCGCCGAAAGCTTGGACAGGAAACGCCGAGCTGGCAATCCGCTGGCAGGATCGCGTCCTTACCGGCGTGGCAGCTCCTGCATCGGGGGAGGGCGGTGGCGGCAGCCGGAAGGGCAGGATGACGCCGAGCTCGCCGGCGCCCGCCCGATATGGCGTTCGCCTGCCATTAGGCATTTCTCAAACACGCCCGCCTAAGTTGGGCCTTTGACGTCCTGTCAGGCCCGACGGAGACCCGCCGATGTCGGCTCTTGTTTCCAGCCATGCCCAGCCGCTGCGATGGACCTGGCTGCGCAGCGCCCGCTTCGACCTGTTCTTCATCCTGGGGCTTCCGGCGCTCGGCGTCGGCACGGGCGCCCTGGTGATCGCCTGGCCGCACCTGTTCGTGCCGGTGCTGATCCTCGATCTCTGGTTTCTCGGCTATCACCACGTCATCTCGACTTACACGCGCCTCTGCTTCGACCGGAAGAGCTTTGAGAGCTCGCGCTTCCTGGTGTTCGGGCTGTTGCCGCTGGTGGCCGGCGCAACCCTGCTGGTGGCCGCGGTCGTCGGCCTGTGGGCGATCGTCAGCGTCTATTTCTATTGGCAATGGTTTCACTACACGCGCCAGAGCTGGGGCATCTCGCGCGCCTACCGCGGCAAGGACCGCGAGGCGCTCTATGAGGACGGCTGGCTCGACCAGGCCATCTTCTATGCGCTCCCGGTCCTCGGCATCCTGGTCCGCTCGCACCAGGATCCGGGCACCTTCATCGGCCTGGAGTTGAAGGTCGTTCCGGTGCCGGCGTGGCTGGTGTCGGCCTGGGCCGTCGCGACCTGCCTTCTCCTGACCGTCTGGCTCGTGCGCCGCATGCAAGCCTGGCGCCTGAACCGGCTGTCGCCGGTGCACACGCTGTACATGCTCAGCCATTTTGCGATCTTCGCGATCAGCTACCTCGTGATCGCCGACGTCACCTATGGCTGGCTGGTGATCAACATCTGGCACAACGGGCAGTACATCCTTTTCGTCTGGCTGTTCAACACGCGGCGCTTCAAGGACGGGGTCGATCCGGAAGCGCGCTTCCTGTCCTATATCAGCCAGCCGCACCGGCTCTGGCTTTACGTGCTGACCTGCATCGGCATCACCGGCGTGGTGTATTGGGCCGTGCTCGGCACCCTCAACGCGCTGTTCTTCGCCGGGCTGTCGGCGACGATCGTCCTGTATCAGATCGTCAACTTCCACCACTACGTCGTTGATTCGCTGATCTGGAAGGTGCGCAAGGCGCCGATCCGCCAGACGCTCGGTCTCCACGGCTGAAGCGCCCGGCCATGGCCAACGCGAAAGCCCGGGCCGGCCGCTTTTTCGCCTTCGCGCCGCGCGCCGGCGACAATGCCTGGCTCGATCTCGTGCGCACCATCGCCATCGCGCTGGTCCTCGTCCGGCACGGCTATCAGGCGAGCGCCGCATCGCAGGATGCGGCGCCGGCCTTCCTGCACGCCCTGGCCATGAACGGCTGGGTCGGGGTCGACCTGTTCTTCGTCCTGTCTGGTTACCTGATCAGCCGCCATCTCCTGCGCGCCGGCTTCGGCACCGGCCGCTTCGTCCTGTGGCGCTACCTCGCGATGCGGGCATTGCGCATCGTCCCGGCCTACCTCGCCGTGATGGCCCTGATCCTGGTCGCCGCCTTTCCCCTTTACCGCGTCGACCCTGTCCATCTCGATGTGCGCGTCGCCTACCACCTGCTCTTCCTGCAGGATTATCTGCCCTCGAACATCAACGTCGTGTTCTGGTCGCTCGGCGTCGAGGAGAAATTCTATCTCGTCGCGCCGCTCCTCGTCTGGCTCGCGCTGGTGCAGAAGACGCTTGCACGCAAGCTGCTCGTCCTGTCGCTGATCGCCGCCGTGTCGCCGGCCCTGCGCGCGTGGACTTATGTCCAGGCGAGCCCGGCGGACTACGTGCATTTCTTTCAGATTCTGCGCAGCCCGTTCCACGCCTGCCTCGAGCCGCTCGTGGCGGGCGTCGCCATCGCCGTGGCGCAAACAGCCGGCGTTGTGAGGCCTTCCCAGGCGGCGGGCCGGCGCCTCTTCGCCCTGGCGCTGCTTGTCTTCACGGCGTGGCTCGTGAGCCATGAATTCATGCGCACGATCGGCGCCTTCGACGCCGTGCTGCAGCCGGCTGGCATCGCCGGATTATGCGGCCTCGTCACGCTCGCCGCCATCCGCCTGAACGGCACGCCCGTGCCGTTCGAGGCGCTGTCCCGCGTCGTCGCACGCCTGAGCTACGCCCTTTACCTGGTGCATTATCCGCTCGTGCCGCTGGCGCTCGCCGTCAGCGCCGCGGCAGCCTCGCCGGCTGTCGCCTTCTGGGCGGTCTACCTCGCGATCGCCTTCGCTGCCGCGGCGCTGCTCCACTGGGTCATCGAGAAGCCGTTCCTGAAGGTGAAGGACGAGCTCTCGCGAGGCGCTGCTCCGCGCGACGTTCCGGTCGGGCGACTGGCCTCCTATGACAACGCTAGGGCCGGGTGACGCGCGGACCGCGACGGCCCTCGCCATCGCGACGGCGCACGAGCATGCGACGGGCGCCGTCGATGATCGTGGCAGTCCTGCACCGCACGCGAACCTCAACTCGCGGCGCCGCTGCCGCGAGCCGAGGCCGAGGAGTGCTGCATTGGACCGAATTGCGCCCTCCTCGCCAGAGCGCAACACGTAGCCGCGACGCCGCTCTTGACAAAAATCAACGTCCGCTATGGCCCGGATTGAGGGCGCGCATCGGCGCAAGCGGCTGACGCCGGCGAATTCCGCCGCGCTGTGATTGCTCCCGAGGCGCTTGCTGCGTCGCGCGGGCGGATGGCGACGCCGCACGACGAATGGGGCCAAGCTTACTGTATTCGCCCGTGTGTCAGCGCACGATGGCAATCATGGCCGACGGTTATACTCGATTCGTCTTCAAAAGAGACAATCCAGGCCACAACCAGAGCATGACCACAGGAGAACATGACCATGTTCCACAAGCGCCTTCTTGCACTCGCCGCCGTGTCCATCGTTGCGGGCGCGGCGATGACCGACGCAGCTCTCGCAGCGCCGCGCGGAAAGCACCGTTCGTGGCAGGTCGACCCTCTGTACGGAACGGCGCAGTATATCCACGACGGCTTCAACGACGTCTGCGTCGTCAACCGCAAGATCGTCTACAATCCATATATCGGCGAGTATGTCGTGAAGAAGTTCCGGCGCTGCTACTACTGATGCGTCATGGGCCGGGCCTGTGCGGCTGGATCGTTCCGGCCATCAGCACCTGGCCTGCCGCCGCAGATGTCGCCCGTCACGGACCTGATGGCAGGGGAGGCCCGGCCATCAGGTCGCATGACGTGCCGCGCTGGCGACCGCCAACGCGCAAACGCCGCGCTGACATCAACCTCTTCGTGGCTTTGGAGCAGGAGGGCGGGCCCTCGATGCCCTGCGTACTACGCCACGTCAGTTGAGTTGATCCGCTCGCCGTGGACTATGTCAGCGCCGCGTCATGATCCCGAAGACGGCGCTCGCCCAAACTCGACCGTTCGTTTTCTTCCGTGCTGCTTGACCAGGTGGCGCGCATTGGCCAATGTGTTCGCACGGCAGCGTTTCAGTTCGCATGACGAACAAAATGGCGCTGCCAAATCAACAAGAAGTCGATAGGGCAGGATGACCGCGTGCGTGAACGTCACGGACCACCTCTGGAGCAGCAGCTTGAGAGGCCGGTTCTGATGCAGAACATGAGAGAAGGTTCGGAGGGGCCGGCTTTTCGTTCCCTCGAAAGCGTGTTGCGTGCGTCGTCGGTCGCCATCGTTGGCGCCTCCGAGCGGGGCAAATGGCCGAAGCAGATCTACGCGAACCTGCGCGAGCAGGGGTTTCCCGGCCCGGTCTATCTGATCAATCCGCGCCAGCAGGAGGTCTTCGGGGAGCGCTGCTTCCCGTCGCTTTGCGACCTGCCCGAGACGGTCGAGCATGCGATCATCATCGTGCCCGCCGCAGCGGTGCCGAAAGTTCTCGAGGACGCCGAGCAAGCCGGCCTCGCATCCGCGACCGTCTATGCGGCCGGTCTCGGCGACGGCGACGACCCGGGCTCGAAGGAGCGCGGCCTGTGGTTGCAGGAGTTTGTCGGCAAAAGCCGCATGCGCATCGCCGGCCCCAACTGCATGGGCGCGCATAGCTATCGCGAGCGTCTGTTCGCCTACCCCAACGGAGACTTGAGCCGCCTCCCGCCCGGTCCTCTCGCCTGTATCTTCCAGTCGGGCGGCACGCTCCAGTTCTGGATGAAGTCTGCCGCCGACCGCGGCATCCGCTTCTCATACGGCATCTCGTCCGGCAACGAGACCGATCTCGATCTGGCCGACTATCTCAACTTCGTCGTCGACGATCCGGAGACGCGCCAGATCGTTCTGTTCATCGAAGGCATCCGCCGGCCGCAGGCCTTCATGCAAGCGGCGGCACGGGCGCTCGCCGTCGGCAAGCCGATCATTGCCATCAAGACCGGCGCCACCATGCGCTCGCGGATGGCCGCGCAATCGCATACCGGCGCCATCGCCGGCGACTACGCCGCCTATGTCGCCATGTGCGAGCGCTACGGCATCGTCAATTGCCGCAACCTCGAGGACCTTCTCGAGACGGCGCTCGCCTTCCAATGCAATCGCCTGCCGCGCGGCCCGCGCATCGGCTTCGTCACCACCTCCGGAGGCACTGTCGACCTGCTCTACGACTACGTCGAGGCCGAGGGCGCCGTGATGCCGGCTTTCGCGGAGAGCACGCTCGCGGCGTTGCGGCCGCACATGCAGGAGGGCATCACGCCCAGGAACCCGCTCGACCTCGGCATTCCCTCGACCCTCGCCGCGGCGGCCGACGTTTGCGAGATCGTCCTCCGCGATGCCAATGTCGACATCCTGGCCTGGGCCGGTCAGTTGCCCCGGAAAAAGGAGGCATGGCCGGACGTCACGCCGCTGCACCGCCTCCTGACCATCACCGACAAGCCGGTGCTCGCCTTCGGCCGCATGGTCTATCAGGTGACGCCGGGCTCGATCGAGCTGCAGGACGCGGTCGGGTTCCCATTCCTGCAAGGTCTCGAGCCGACCTTGCGGGCCCTGAACGCCCTCGCGTTTCATGCCGAGCGGCAGGGCCGGGCGCCTGCGGCCCTGCCGCCGCCGAAATCAAGCCGGCTCTCACCCGAGACGCTGGACGCCACCCTTGCCGAATACGGGATCGCGCTGCCGCAGAGCCGCAGCGTGAGCACCGTCGCGGAGGCTGTCGCGGCGGCTGAGGCGATCGGCTTCCCGGTGGCGCTGAAAATCCGCTCGCCGGACATCCTGCACAAGACCGAAGCCGGCGGCGTGGTGCTCGGTCTCGCCTCCGGTGCGATGGTGCAGCAGGCGGCGGAGCGCCTGCTCGCTTCCGCCACGGCGGCCTGTCCCGGCGCCCGGATCGAGGGGTTCCTGGTCCAGGAAATGGTCGAGGGAGTCGAAGCGATCCTCGGCGCCCGCGACGACGAGCTCTACGGGCCGATGCTGCTCGCGGGGTCCGGCGGGGTACTGGTCGAGCTCGTCAAGGACGCGGCGTTGCGGCTCTTGCCGGTCTCGGACACGGACGTGGGTACCATGATCGACAGCCTCAAGCTGAACCGGCTGCTGGCCGGCTTCCGCGGCCGCCCGCCCGCAGACCGGCCGGCGCTCGCGGCGGCGGCGCTGGCGCTCGCCCGCTTCTTTCTCGATCACCGCGATCGCATCGCCGATATCGAGATCAATCCCTTGCTGGTGCGCCCCGCCGGCCGGGGCGCGGTCGCCGTCGACGTTCGTGTCCTGTGGCGCGATGAAGCGGGGAGGACCGCGTGACGGAGTTTGGCCTTCCCGAAGAGCTGCGCCTGTTCAAGGCGGAGCTGCGGCGCTTCGTCGATGGCGAAATGATCCCGGTCGAGCGCCAGACCACCGACGGCGAAGATCTGAAGCCCGAATTCCGCGAGCGCTTCGAGGCGCGCGCGAAAGCCCTTGGCATCTGGATGATGGACGTGCCCGAGGAATACGGCGGGCCCGGGCTGTCCGTCCTGGCGCGTGCGGTGGTGTGGGAGGAGCTGGCGCGCACGATCGCCCTGCCGTCCCGCGGCGAAGGCATCGTCGGGCCGACGGTGCGCGCGATCCTGTATTCGCTCACGGGCGAGATGAAGGAAAAATACCTTCTTCCGGTTCTGCGCGGCGAAAAGCGCGCCTGCTTCGCGCAGACCGAGCCGGATGCGGGTTCCGATCCCGGCGGCATGCGCACCACCGCCGTGCGCGACGGCGATGCCTACGTCATCAACGGCGTCAAGCGCTTCATCTCAGGCGCCCACAAGGCCGACTTCATGCAGCTCATGGCGGCGACGGACCGCGCCAAAGGCTCGCGCGGCGGCATCTCCTGCTTCCTCGTCGACATGGACACGCCGGGCGTCCGCCTGACGACGTCCTACGAGACCATGATGGGCGACAGGCCGTGGGAGATCGTGCTCGACAATGTGCGGGTGCCCGCCAGCCATATGGTCGGTGAGGAAGGACGGGGCTTTGCCCTGGCGCAAAAATGGCTCGGCACGGGACGCATCAAGCACGGGGCGCGGGCCCTCGGCGTCGCCGAGCGCTGCCTCGAGATGGCGACCGCTTATGCCAAGCAGCGCGTCACCTTCGGGCGCCCGCTCAGCGAGCGGCAGGGCATCCAGTTCAAGCTGGCCGACATGTATATCGACCTGCAGGCGGCACGGCTGCTCGTACACAAGGCGGCGACCCGCGTCGATGCCGGCGAGGATGGGCGTGAGGACGCCTATGTGTGCAAGTATTTCGCCGACGAGATGGCGTTTCGGGCGGCCGACATCTGCATGCAGATCCATGGCGGCATCGGCCTGACCACGGACCTGCCGATCGAGAAGATGTGGCGCCAGCAGCGCAGCTACCGGATCACGGAAGGGGCGAGCGAGGTCATGAAGATGGTCATCGCCCGGCATGTGCTGAAGACATACGGCTGACCGGATAACCCGGGACAACAGCATCGCAAAATTCAAGAAAGAACGGAGGAAATCATGATCGCGTCATCCATCCGCATCGCAGCCCTCGCCCTTGGCTCGGTGTTCACCCTCGCGACCGCGTCCCTGGCCCAGACCGGCGAGCCCTTCTACAAGGGCAAGCGGCTCACGGTGCTCGCCAATTATGCGGCCGGAGGTCCGACCGACGTGGAGGCGCGACTCCTCGCCCGGCATCTGTCCAAGCACATCGAAGGCAACCCGACGATCATCGTGCAGAACATGGAGGGTGCCGGCGGACTGATCGCCTCCAATTACCTCGCCGAGGTTGCACCGAAGGACGGGACGGTGGTCGGTTATCTCACCGGAGCGACCTGGCGTTACATCACCGACCCGGGGCGCTACCGCGTCGACTTCAAGACCTACGAATTCGTCGGCTACCAGCCGGGCACGACCGTCTACTTCATGCGCGCCGACGTTCCGCCAGGCATGAAGCAGCCGAGCGACATCGCCAAGGCGCAGGGCCTGGTCGCGGGCGGGCTCAATGCCGACAATTCGAAGGACCTTCTCATCCGTCTGACGCTCGACATGCTCGGCGTTCCTTACAAATACGTGACAGGATATGTGAGCAGCCAGACTGCTCGTCTCGCTCTCCAGCGCGGCGAAATCCATTTCTATTCGGAGTCGCCGCCCAGCTATCGCGGCGTCATCGAGCCGACCCTCGTCAAGGAGGGACAGGTGATCCCGCTCTTCTACAACGAGGGATACGACGGCGAGAAATTCTGGACGCCGAAGCAGGTCGAGGGCACGTCGCTCATTCCCTTCAGCGAGCTCTACAAGAAAATCAAGGGCACGGAGCCTTCAGGGAAGCTCTGGGACGCCTATCTCAGCATCATCTCCACGAACGGCGCCATGCAGCGCATGATCGCCTTCGCGCCGGGCGTGCCGAAGGCGGCCGTCGACGCCCTGCGCGCCGCGCTTCTCAAGCTCGACGACGATCCGGCCTTCGCGGAGGACGCCAACAAGGCGATCGGCTTCGTGCCCGACTTCAAGGCCGGCCCTGACACCAACCGCGAGGTCCGGCAGGCGCTGTCCGTTCGCCCTGAAACGCGGGCGTTTCTGATCGATTACGTGAAGCAGGCCAAGAAATGAGAGCCGGCAGCAGAGCATGATCCGGCAAAGTGGCTACCGCTTTGTCGAAAGAGGCATGTCCCGGACTTGATCCGGGATCATGCGACACAAAGGGAAGGAGAGCAGGATCGATTCAATCTGAATTGATCATGCTCCAGGCATCCCCATCGACGAGACAACGACCGTCAACGCAGGACCAGGGACTTCGGAAATGAGCCAGGAAGTGATTTCACTGGAGAATGTGAAGATCGAGCGGGATGGAGCCACCACCTTCATCATCCTGAACCGCCCCGAGAAGCGCAATGCCATGAGCCCGCAACTGCACATGGACATGGTCGAGGCGCTCGACTGGGCAGAGATGGACGACGAGACGAGGGTCGTCGTCATTACCGGCGCGGGCGGCCATTTCTGCGCGGGACAGGATCTGAAGCTCTATTTCCGCGAGACCGAAAACGATCCCAAGGCCCGGGTGCGGGCACGGCGCGCCGCGCACACCTGGCGTTGGGACCGCTTGTCGAATTTTCCCAAGCCGACGATCGCCATGGTGCATGGCTACTGCTTCGGCGGCGGCTTCACGCCCGTGATCGCCTGCGACTTCGCTTATGCGGCGGACGACGCAACCTTCGGCCTGTCGGAGGTGAACTGGGGCATCATCCCGGGCGGCCTCGTGGCCTGGGCGGTGACACAGGTGATGAATTACCGCGACGCCATTTATTATTCCGTCACGGGCGACCAGTTCAGCGGCACGGAAGCGGCGGCGATGAAGTTCGTCAATCGCTCGTTCCCCGTGGAGAGGCTGCGTGAAGAGACGATGGCGCTCGCCCGCAAGCTGGAGGCCAAGAGCCCGCAGACCGTGCGCTACACCAAGGAAGCCATTCGCGCGGTCCGCCGCATGAGCAAGGAGGAGGCCCTCGATTACCTCAACGCCAAGAGCGATGCCTTGAAGTTCACCGATCCGGAAGGCAGTCGCCAGAAGGCCATGAAGCAGTTCCTCGACGACAAATCCTTCAAGCCGGGGCTGGGCGAATTCAAGCGCTGACCGCGCGAGACGTCGACGAGTCGCATTTCATAAGCCGCGCCACTCTTCATTCACCATCGATGCAGCACCGCCGCGCGGCGCG
>DATBIR010000209.1:0-1963 GCA_036556825.1 Beijerinckiaceae bacterium | reverse complement strand
AGCGACCACCAGCGCAACCGCCACAAGCAGCGAACGCCAATTTGCACCCATGCTCCGCACTCCCCTCGTCGAGCAGCGCAGAGGTATGTCAGCAATCGGTCAGCAATATGTTGCCTGCGAGCCAAGCCGCTTTGCGAGAATCCTGCCTTGGGCGTCGTTTAGCTAGTCTAGAGCGCATTGGCTGGGGTAGAGCGCCGGCAGACCGGCGAGGTCAGCCCGCAGGGTTATCTCTTCGAGAGGTGGGTGCTAACCTGTTCTATTCGCCGGAGTAAGGCGGCTGCGGTCTTGCGGCAAAGGGCGTGAGGCGTCGGCCGGGTTTACGGCGGGGGTCATCGGAACGCTTGAGGGACGCGCTGGAGGTTGACGCTTGTTGCTCGTGCGGCGTCTCGGCCGCGTGCGTCATGGCCCTTGAGCGCAGAGCCGGGCCGTGATCGTAGCCAGCGCATCGGCATGCGGCAGGTGGGCGGGGAACGACAGCTTGATCTTGGTTTTCAACTCCTCGACGCGGCAGGCGATCTTGACGAACACGGCGCGGATGGTCGCGAACGTCGCGCCGCGCCAGCGCGACCTCTTGGGCGCCGCCATCCGCACCGCGTGCAGGAGCCAGTACGCACCCATGTGCAGGAACAGGCGGAACTGGTTAGCCTGCCAGCGCGAGCACGCGGTCTTGTCGGAGCGTGTGTAGAGCTTCAGGTCCTTGATCATGTTCTCCATGCGGCCACGGGCGCAGTAGACCTTCTCGTAGAGGGTCTTGGCGCGCCCCGTCAGATTGGTGACGACGAAGCGGGCATCCGAGCCCATCTCGGTGGCTTCGACACGGGCGATGACCTTCTCCGGGCGGCTCCACGATCCGGCCTGGTAGGTGAGCTGGTGCATGCGGCGCACGCGTCTGGACCGGCCGGCCTCGCGGCGGCTCCTGCACTGCTCGCGCCAGGGCTTGGCGATGGCATCGAGCTTGGGGTTGATCGAGAGGCCGAGGATGTAGTCGCAGTGCAGATAACCCAGCAAATCCAGCACTTCCGGAGCGCAGTAGTGGGAGTCGCCGCGCACCAGGATGCGCACGTCGGGCCAGTGCCGGCGGATGCGGCGGATCACAGGCCGGAGCACGCGGGCGATCTCCTCGCCCGAGGGCCGCTTGCCGGGCCGCAGGAGCGACAGGATCGGCTTGCCGGAGTTGCCCTCGAAGATGTGGATCGGCTGGAAGCAGTAGCCGCCGGCGGGAGTGTTGAACAGCGCCAGCTCCTGCTGGCCGTGCACCATGTCGTCGCTGTCGTCGATGTCGAGCACGATCGAGTGGGGCCGCCTCTCGTAGCTGCGGCAGAAGAAGTCAATGTAGCCCATGCCGATGCGGTAGAGCGTGCGGGCGTCGGGGACGTTCTCCAGGCGCGAGACGGTCGGCTGGCTGGGCAGGCCTTGGCCGCTCTCCGGCTCGCGGTCGCAGGCGAGCATCAGGGCCGGATCGAAACGCAGGGCGTCGAGATCGTCGGCGTCCTCGTAGCCCGCCGCGATCGCCATCATGCGCGCCGTCACCATGGCGCGGTAGCTGTGCGTGACGAGCAGCGGGTTGCGCCGGTCGGGGACCGCGTCGGCGACCACTGCCGCCACCCCCGAGCGCAACGCGCTCTCGCGCAGCACCATCAGGCCGCCGTTGGAGGTGAGATTGCCGGCGTCCCGCTCCGCTGTGAGCAGCTTGCGACCGAGCGGTGACAGGCCAGGCAGAAACGGCGTAGCGTCGGTCATGACGGCGGCGATTCCGGCGGAAGACGCGCACGCTCTGCTTCGACACCAGAACGTTAAGCGAATCCAACGGCTTCGTCGCCGTCTTTCGAGTCGCATCCGAGGCTACGGCGAATAAAGCAGGCTAGCTCCCCTGGCTCGGCGCTTCGCAGGCATCGCTGCTCGGACATTGGTTGCCATGGCTGTGCGCGACCGACTTGCGCTGGATCAATGTGCGGCCGCGAGG
>DATBIR010000208.1:0-14789 GCA_036556825.1 Beijerinckiaceae bacterium | reverse complement strand
CGCCAAGGGCGAATTGTCGTTCCGCGTGCCCGACGAGGTGGCGGTGGCGATGGATAACGGCGCCGTCAAGGTCGACCCGCGCAACGAGTCGAAGGCGGCGCGCGCCAAGTGGGGCATGTCGCGCGCCCAGGTGCAGAACCTCGTCGTCGGCGTCACCAAGGGCTTCGAGAGGAAGCTGGAGGTGAACGGCGTCGGTTATCGTGCCCAGATCGCCGGCAAGTCGCTCAAGCTGTCGCTCGGCTACAGCCACGACATCAACTATCCGATCCCGGCCGGCGTGACGATCACGACGCCGAAGCCGACCGAAATCGTCGTCGCCGGCATCGACAAGCAGAAGGTCGGGCAGACCGCTGCGGAGATCCGCGACTTCCGCGGCCCCGAGCCCTACAAGGGCAAGGGCGTGAAATACGCCGACGAGTTCATCTTCCGCAAGGAAGGCAAGAAGAAATAAGGAGCACAGGCGATGACGAAGAAACTGACTGTGCTCGAGCGCCGCAAGGCACGCGTCCGCCGCGCCCTCAAGGCTGCCGCCAACGGGCGCCCGCGCCTGTCCGTGTTCCGCTCCTCGAAGCAGATCTACGCGCAGGTCATCGACGACGCGCGCGGCCGCACCATCGCGGCCGCCTCGTCGCTCGAAAAGGATGCCCGTGGCAAGCTCAAGACCGGCGCCAATGTCGAGGCGGCGGCCGAGGTCGGCCGGCTGATCGCGCAGCGCGCCGTCGAGGCGGGCGTCAAGGACGTGGTCTTCGACCGCGGCTCCTATCTCTATCATGGCCGCGTCAAGGCGCTCGCCGATGCGGCGCGCGAGGGCGGCCTCAACTTCTGACGGCGGGGCAGAGACCATCAACGTAAGCGAGCGGGGCCGCCGCCCGCGCCAGTGAGACGGACAGAGAGATTATGGCAAGAGAACCGAGACAGCGCGGAGACCGCGCAGAACGTGAAGAGCGCGACAGCGAATTTGTAGACCGCCTGGTTCACATCAACCGCGTCGCCAAGGTGGTGAAGGGCGGCCGTCGCTTCGGCTTCGCCGCGCTGGTCGTCGTCGGCGACCAGAAGGGCCGCGTCGGCTTCGGCCACGGCAAGGCGCGCGAGGTGCCGGAGGCGATCCGCAAGGCGACCGATGCCGCCAAGCGTTCGATGATTCGCGTCGCCCTGCGCGAGGGGCGCACGCTGCATCACGACGTGCAGGGCCGCTGGGGCGCCGGCAAGGTCGTGCTGCGCGCCGCCCCGCAGGGCACAGGCATCATCGCCGGCGGCCCGATGCGCGCGGTATTCGAGACCGTCGGCATGCAGGACGTGGTCGCCAAGTCGATCGGCTCGTCGAACCCCTACAACCTCGTGCGAGCGACCTTCAACGCGCTCAAGAACGAGGACAGCCCGCGCGCCGTTGCGGCGCGCCGCGGCCTCAAGGTGTCGACCCTGCAGAGCCGCCGCCGCGTCGCCGATACCGGCGAAGGCGCCGGCGCCGAGGGGTGACGAGGATAGCCATGGCAAACACGAACCCGCAGGCCCAGACGGTCACGGTCGAGCAGATCGGCTCGCCGATCCGCCGCGAGGCCAAGCAGCGCCAGACCCTGGTCGGTCTCGGCCTCAACAAGCTGCACCGCCGCTCGACCCTGCCCGACACCCCCGCGGTGCGCGGCATGATCGAGAAGGTCAAGCATCTCGTGCGCGTCGTCGACGCTCAGTGAGGATGGCGAGATGAAACTCAACGACATTCGCGACAACGAAGGCGCCGTCAAGGAACGCATGCGCGTCGGCCGGGGCATCGGCTCCGGCAAAGGCAAGCAGGGCGGGCGGGGCGGCAAAGGCCAGACGGCCCGTTCCGGCTACCGCAACAAGGGCTTCGAGGGCGGCCAGATGCCGCTGCACCGGCGCCTGCCGAAGCGCGGCTTCACCCCGCCGAACGCCCGCGACCTCAACGAGGTCAATCTCGGCCGCATCCAGGAGGCCGTCGAGGCCGGCAAGCTCGACCAGAGCGCGCCGGTCACGGTCGAGGCCCTCGTGACCGCCGGCGTGTGCTCCAAGCCGCGCGACGGGGTCAAGGTCCTCGGCGTGGGCGAGCTCAAGACGCGGCTGGCCTTCGAAGTGGCCGGAGCGTCACGGTCGGCCGTCGAAGCGATCGAGCGCGCCGGCGGGACCATCAAGGTCCTGAACGCCGCCGTTGCGGAAGCGTGAGCGCGCGCCCACATCGGGTCTGATCAGCGGCGCGCGTGAGCGCAGCCGTTGCCGGAGCATGACGCGGCAAAGCGGGAACGCTTTGCCGACACGTCGTGCGATACACCGCTAAGTCAGAGCGGGATCGCTTCAGCCCGAAGCGGTGCCGCTCTGGAGCATTTTGGGGCGACTGGAACCTGGCATGCCGGGGGTGGTCGCAGGACCGGTCCCGGGGAATGCGCCTAGGCGTTCGGATCGGTCTGCCTTAGTTCGGGGACGGGACATGGCCTCTGCAGCCGAGCAGCTTGCCGCCAATATCAATTTCGGGGCGATCGCCCGTGCCGAAGAGCTCAAGAAGCGCATCTGGTTCACGCTCGGCGCGCTCGTCATCTACCGGCTCGGCACCTACATCCCGCTGCCGGGCATCGATCCCGAGGCGTTGCGGCAGAGCTTTCAGCAGGCGTCCGGCGGCGTGCTCGGGCTGTTCAACATGTTCGCGGGCGGGGCCGTGGAGCGCATGGCGATCTTTGCGCTCAACATCATGCCCTACATCTCGGCCTCGATCATCATCCAGCTCCTGACCTCGGTGGTGCCGAGCCTCGAAGCGCTCAAGAAGGAGGGCGAGGCCGGCCGCAAGGTGATCAACCAGTACACGCGCTATCTCACGGTGGTGCTGGCGGTCTTCCAGTCATGGGGCATCGCCGTCGGCCTCCAGAACTCGGGCAACATCGTTCAGGATCCGGGCCCGTTCTTCGTCATCTCGACCGTGATCACCCTGACCGGCGGGACCATGTTCCTCATGTGGCTTGGCGAGCAGATCACCTCGCGCGGCATCGGCAACGGCTCGTCGCTGATCATCTTCGCCGGCATCGTCGCACAGCTGCCGGTGGCGCTGTTCCACACCCTGGAGCTGAGCCGCCAGGGGGCGCTCTCGGCGGGGCTGATCCTCGGCCTCATGCTGATGGTGGCGGCCGTCGTCTACTTCATCGTCTTCATGGAGCGCGCGCAGCGGCGCCTCCTGATCAACTATCCCAAGCGCCAGGTCGGGAACCGCATGTACGAGGGCCAGACCTCGTTCCTGCCGCTGAAGCTCAACACCTCGGGCGTGATCCCGCCGATCTTCGCCTCGTCGCTCCTGCTTCTGCCGGCGACGGCGGCCAGCTTTTCGGCGGCCGAGGGCGCTACCGGCTTCCTGGGGACCATCAGCGCCTTCGTCGGCCATGGCCGGCCCGCCTACATGTTCCTGTATGCGGCCCTGATCATCTTCTTCGCCTTCTTCTACACGGCGGTCGTGTTCAACCCGCAGGAGACCGCGGACAACCTGAAAAAGCACGGCGGCTTCATACCGGGCATCCGGCCGGGCGAGCGCACCGCCGAACATATCGACTACGTCCTGAGCCGGATCACGGTGATCGGCGCGGCCTATCTGACGGTGATCTGTCTCATCCCGGAAGCCCTTGTCTATTATGCCAGCGTGCCGTTCTATTTCGGCGGCACGTCGCTGCTGATCGTCGTCTCGGTAACCATGGACACGGTGGCCCAGGTCCATGGACATCTGCTGGCGCATCAGTACGAAGGGCTCGTGAAGAAGGCCAAGCTGCGGGGGGCCCGCCGCCGCTGACGCGGGGCGCGGCCGTCGCGAAGGGCGGCGAAGCGGATTGGGGGGGCATGACGGCCATGAGGATCATCCTTCTGGGGCCGCCGGGAGCAGGGAAGGGCACGCAGGCGGCTCGCATCGTCGAGCGGTTCGGGATTCCACAGCTGTCCACGGGCGACATGCTGCGTGCGGCGGTGGCTGCCGGCACGCCGGTCGGGCTCAAGGCCAAGGCGATCATGGACCGCGGCGAGCTGGTCCCGGACGAGGTGGTGGTCGGCATCGTCGCCGATCGGATCGAGGCGCCCGACGCCAGGAACGGCTTCATCCTCGACGGGTTTCCACGCACGGTGGCGCAGGCCGAGGCCTTCGACGCGCTGCTGGCGAAGAAGGGACTCAAGCTCGACGGCGTGGTCGAGCTGAAGGTCGACGAGGGGGCGCTCGTCGACCGCATCGTCAAGCGCGCCGCCGAGACACAGGCCCGCGGCGAGCCGGTCCGCAAGGACGACAATCCCGAGGTCTTCAAGACGCGCCTTACCGCCTACCGTGCCCAGACGGCGCCGCTCTCGGCCTATTACAGGTCCAAGGGTGCGCTGAAGGCGGTCGACGGCATGAAAACCATTGACGAGGTCAGCGGCGACCTGTTCCGGGTGCTGGGCGCCTAGCTCGACGGGCGGCCGCACGGCCAAAGGTTAATGCGCCGTCTGCGTCAACTTGACGGCGCTAAAGGGTTGACGCAGCAGCACGGAGAGGGTATTGGCCCGGCTCTTGCTACAGGATGGCGGTCCGGAGGGCTTCGAAAGAGGTCACCCGGGCTATTGTCTTTTTGCATAAACGCGCAAGGGCCGGCCTCCACCGGACGCGCGACAATAACCTCCCCGGGGCGAGGGTGCCCCGGACGACATGGAGATCCACGTGGCCCGCATCGCAGGCGTCAATATTCCGACCAACAAGCGCGTCGTCATCGCGCTGCAATATATCCACGGCATCGGCGCCAAGAAGGCGCAGGAGATCACCGAGAAGGTGGGCATCCCGGCCGAGCGGCGCGTCAGCCAGCTCACGGACGCGGAGATCCTGCAGATCCGCGAGACCATCGACCGCGATTACATGGTCGAAGGTGACCTGCGCCGCGACGTGTCGATGAACATCAAGCGGCTCATGGACCTCGGCAGCTACCGCGGCCTGCGTCACCGACGCAGCCTGCCGGTCCGCGGCCAGCGCACGCACACCAATGCGCGCACCCGTAAGGGCAAGGCCAAGCCGATCGCCGGCAAGAAGAAGCCGACCTGACCCGGAGGCGGCTCGCCGCCCGCAGGGTCATCCCCGGGCTTGCCCCGGGGATCTCGATGCAGATCGGCTCCGCCCTTCTCATCGGGATGGCCGCCACCAGGCCGGCCGTGACAATGAAAGATTTCTCCCGAGCGCCTGGCGTTACGGGCGCGCTTGAAGGATCGATTGAATGGCAAAAGAAGCAACTCGCGTCCGCCGCCGCGAACGCAAGAACATCGTCTCCGGCGTGGCGCATGTGAACGCCTCGTTCAACAACACGATGATCACCATCACCGACGCGCAGGGCAACACGATCTCGTGGTCCTCGGCCGGCTCGATGGGTTTCAAGGGCTCGCGCAAGTCGACGCCGTATGCGGCGCAGGTGGCCGCCGAGGATGCGGCCCGCAAGGCGGCCGAGCACGGCATGCGCACCCTCGAGGTCGAGGTCTCCGGTCCTGGTTCGGGCCGCGAGTCGGCGCTGCGCGCGCTGCAGTCCGCCGGCTTCACGGTGACGTCGATCCGCGACGTCACGCCGATCCCGCATAACGGCTGTCGTCCCCGCAAGCGCCGCCGCGTCTGACGGCGCTCATCAGCGCGCGGACCAATCCGCGCATTCGTTTTCCGCGAACCGGCTGGCGGTTCGCTTTGACCGTCCTTGAGAGGTGTGGTCGTGGTTGTTCAGAAGAACTGGCAGGAACTGATTAAGCCGAACAAGCTGGATGTCGCGCAAGGCGACGACCCGCGGCGCGTCGCGACGGTGGTCGCCGAGCCGCTGGAGCGCGGGTTCGGAACGACGCTCGGCAACGCGCTGCGGCGCGTGCTCTTGTCCTCGCTGCAGGGCGCGGCGGTGACGTCCGTCCATATCGACGGCGTGCTGCACGAATTCTCGTCGATCCCGGGCGTGCGCGAGGATGTGACCGACATCATCCTCAACATCAAGACCATCGCCATCCGCATGCAGAGCGAGGGCACCAAGCGCATGACCCTGCGCAAGACGGGCCCCGGTCTCGTGACGGCGGGTGACATCAACACCGTCGGCGACGTGCAGATCCTCAATCCCGACCTCGTCCTGTGCACGCTCGACGAGGGCGCCGAGATCCGCATGGAGTTCACGGTCAACACCGGCAAGGGCTACGTGCCCGCCGAGCGCAACCGGCCCGAAGACGCGCCGATCGGCTTGATCCCGATCGACAGTCTCTACAGCCCGGTCAAGAAGGTGTCGTATCGCGTCGAGAATACCCGCGAGGGTCAGATCCTCGACTACGACAAGCTCACCATGACCGTCGAGACGAACGGCGCGGTCAGCCCGGAGGACTCGCTCGCCTATGCGGCGCGTATCATCCAGGACCAGCTCGCCGTGTTCGTGAACTTCGAGGAGCCGCGCAAGGAAGAGGCCGCCGTCGCGGCGCCGCAGCTGCCCTTCAACCCGGCCCTGCTCAAGAAGGTCGACGAACTCGAACTCTCGGTGCGTTCGGCGAACTGCCTGAAGAACGACAACATCGTCTATATCGGCGACCTCATCCAGAAGACCGAGGCGGAGATGCTGCGCACGCCGAATTTCGGCCGCAAGTCGCTCAACGAGATCAAGGAAGTGCTCGCCGGCATGGGCCTGCATCTGGGCATGGAAGTGCCGGGCTGGCCGCCGGAGAATATCGAAGACCTCGCCAAGCGTTTCGAGGAACATTACTGAGCCGGCAACAGGCAGTGGGCGGGAGGCAGTCGGATCATGTGACCGCGACTGCCGACTGCCCCTGCCGACTGCCTTAGAATGAGCGGCCGTACCTTGGCACGGCGGCCGCAACGAAGGAGAAAGATCCATGCGCCACGGATTCAGGGGCCGCCGCTTCAACCGCACGCCCGAGCATCGCAAGGCGATGTTCGCCAACATGTCGGCCGCCCTGCTCAAGCACGAGCAGATCGTCACCACGCTGCCCAAGGCCAAGGACCTGCGTCCGGTCGTGGAGAAGCTGATCACGCTCGGCAAGCGCGGCGACCTGCATGCCCGCCGGCTCGCCATGTCGCAGATCCGCGACGCGGCCATCGTCAAGAAGCTCTTCGAGACGATCGGGCCACGCTACAAGGAGCGCAACGGCGGCTATACCCGTGTTCTCAAGGCCGGCTTCCGCTACGGCGACAACGCGCCGATGGCCGTGATCGAACTCGTCGACCGCGACGTCGATGCCCGCGGCATGGATTCGGGGCCGACCCAGAAGGAAGAGGTCGTCGAAAGCACGGCCGCCTGAGCGATTGCCTGCCATGCGCTTTCCGCTGCTGGCGCTGATCTTCGCTGCCGCCCTTGGCGCTGCGGGCGCCGGGGCGCAGACGCGCGTCGCGCCGCAAAGCCGGCAGGACCTGCAGCTATCCTTCGCGCCGGTGGTGCAAAGGGTGGCGCCGGCGGTCGTCAACGTCTACGGCGCACGCGTCGAGCGCCGCCAGCAATACATGGACGACTTCTTCCGCCGCTTCTTCGGCGAAGGCGGACCCGGCATGCCGCGCGAGCGCATGCAGCGCTCGCTCGGCTCGGGCGTGATCATCGATCCATCCGGCCTCGTCGTCACCAACCATCATGTCATCGAGAACATGACGGAGGTGAGGGTTTCGCTCGCCGACCGGCGCGAGTTCGAAGCTGAAATCGTGCTGCGCGACCAGCGCACCGATCTCGCGGTGCTCAGGCTGAAAGGCGCCGCCAACCTTGCCGCCGTCGAGTTCGGCGACTCCGAAGCCTTGCAGGTCGGCGACATCGTGCTCGCCATTGGCAACCCGTTCGGGGTCGGCCAGACGGTCACGCAGGGCATCGTCTCGGCGCTGGCGCGCACGCAGGTCGGCATCACCGACTACCAGTTCTTCATCCAGACCGACGCCGCCATCAATCCGGGCAATTCCGGCGGCGCGCTGATCGACATCCACGGACGCCTGATCGGCATCAACACTGCCATCTACTCGCGCTCGGGCGGCAGCCAGGGAATCGGCTTCGCGATTCCGTCGAGCATGGCCAGGGCGGTCGCGGAATCGGCCAGGGCCGGCAGCCGCACGGTGCGCCGGCCGTGGCTCGGGGCGCGGCTGCAAAGCGTCGACCGGGACCTTGCCGAGAGCATCGGCCTTGAGCGTCCGGCAGGGGTCCTCGTCTCGGCCGTCTACGACAAGGGCCCGGCTTCCGAGGCGGGCCTGAGGCGCAACGACGTGATCCTCGAGGTCGACGGCCAGAATGTCGACGATCCGGATGCCTTCGGCTACCGCTTCGCGCTCAAGGGCCTGGCCGGGCAGACCAGCCTGACGGTGCTGCGAGGCGGCAAGCGTACGACGCTGCACGTCAAGCTGCAGTCTCCGCCCGAGACGCGACCGCGCGAGCCGGTCAAGATTCGCGGCCGCTCGCCATTCGGCGGCGCCACCGCCATGAACATGTCTCCGGCCGTCGCCGATGAACTGCAACTCGATGCGACGATGGACGGGGTGGTGATCGCCGACATCGACGAGGGCAGCGCCGCCGGTCGCGTCGGCTTCCGGAAGGGCGACCTGATCCTGGCGATCAACGGCGAGCGGGTGAACACGTCCAAGGACCTGGAGCGCATCCTGCGCGGCGGCAGCCAGCTCTGGCGCATCACCATCAACCGCGGCGGCCAGGTCATCACTTCGGTGCTCGGCGGATAACCTTGACCCTCTCCCGCTGACGGGCGAGGAGAGGGGGGCTATGTCCGACCTTTTCACCTCCGCCGGCCTGGACAAGGACGCGCCGCGCCCGCTTGCCGACCGCCTGCGGCCGCAAAAGTTGTCCGAGGTGGTCGGCCAGGACCATCTCGTCGGCCGCGACGGCGCGCTGACGCGCCTCCTCGATTCCGGCTCCCTTGGCTCGCTCGTCTTCTGGGGCCCTCCCGGCACCGGCAAGACGACCGTGGCGCGGCTGCTGGCGGGGGAGACCAGACTGCATTTCGAGCAGATCTCAGCGATCTTTTCCGGCGTCGCGGACCTGAAGAAGCTGTTCGAGGCGGCCCGCGGCCGGCGCGCGACCGGGCAGGGAACCCTGCTCTTCGTCGACGAGGTGCATCGCTTCAACCGCGCCCAGCTCGACGCCTTCCTGCCGGTGATGGAGGACGGCACCATCACGCTGGTCGGCGCGACCACGGAAAACCCATCCTTCGAGCTGAACGCCGCGCTGCTGTCGCGCGCGCGCGTCATGATCTTCAAAGCCCTCGACGAAGAGGCCATCCAAAAAATCCTGCAACGTTCGGAAGAAGTGCTCGGCAAGGCGCTGCCGCTCGATGACGAAGCGCGCGCATCGCTGGTGCGCATGGCCGACGGTGACGGCCGGGCGGCGCTGACGCTGGCGGAAGAGGTTTGGCGCTCGGCCAAGCCCGGCGAGGTCTTCGATGCCGAGGCGCTGCAGGAGATCGTGCAGCGCCGCGCGCCGATTTACGACAAGAGCCAGGAAGGCCACTACAACCTCATCTCGGCGCTGCATAAGACCATCCGCGGCTCGGACCCGGATGCCGCGTTGTATTATCTCGCCCGCATGCTCGACGCCGGCGAGGACCCGCTCTACATCGGCCGCCGCCTCGTACGCGCGGCGATCGAGGACATCGGCCTTGCCGACCCGCAAGCGCTGGTCGTCGCCAACGCCGCCAAGGACGCCTACGACTTCCTCGGCTCGCCCGAGGGCGAGCTGGCGCTGGCGCAGGCGACGATCTACCTCGCGACGGCGCCGAAATCGAACGCCGCCTATGTCGCCTACAAGGCGGCGCGGCGCACGGCGAACGAGCACGGCTCGCTGATGCCGCCCAAGACGATCCTCAACGCCCCGACGCGTCTGATGCGCGACATCGGCTACGGCTCGGGCTACGCCTACGACCACGACCAGCCCGACGCCTTTTCAGGCCAGGATTACTGGCCGGAGGCGCTTGGCCGCCAGAGCTTCTACGAACCGACGCAGCGCGGCTTCGAGCGCGAACTCACCAAGCGTCTCGAGTGGTGGCAGAAGCTGCGCGATGAGCGCGGAAAAGGGGGCTAGCCTGAATTATCTGATCGTGTTTGTCGGCGCCGGCATCGGCGGCGCCTTGCGGCATGGCGTCAATGTTCTGGCGGCGCGTCTTCTCGGCACCGGCTTTCCGTGGGGAACGCTGGCCGTCAACGTCATCGGCGGCTTCGTCATGGGGGTCCTCGCCGGCTGGCTGGCGCTCAAGGCAGGGGAGGGGTGGACGCAAGGCCTGCGCCTGTTCGCGGCCACCGGCATCCTCGGCGGCTTCACCACTTTCTCCGCCTTCTCGCTCGACACGATGCTGCTCTGGGAGCGCGGCCAAGCTGGCCTTGCGGCGGCCTACATCCTCGTCTCGGTGGTGCTCTCGGTCGGCGGCCTGGTCGGCGGCCTCGCCGTGGTGCGCATGGCGAGCTGACGCGCTTCATTGCCGGCTCGCCATGCCGGTGTTACGAGCCAGCCCATGAAACCCCGCAATCCGCAACGAGGCAATGGCGGCCGGGCCGCCGCCCGAGCGGCGGGCCGTGGCGCGCGTCCCGGGGCGGACAAGCCGCCCAAGCGTGAGGCGCGGCCGCACCGCATCGCCGAGCGGCCCTCGCCGAAGGCCGAGGCCAAGGCCGCCACCCGGGAGGCGCTCGCGACCGGAGTCCAGACCCTCGTCGTCGACGCCGACGAGGCGGGGATGCGCATCGACCGGTTCCTGACGGCGCGCTTTCCGCAGCTCCCGTTTGCGCATGTTCAGCGCATCGTGCGCAAAGGCGAGCTGCGCGTCGAGGGTAAGCGCGCCAAGGCGAACGACCGCGTCGAGGCCGGCCAGAAAGTTCGCGTGCCGCCGCTCAAGCTCGAGACGCCGAAGCCCGCGGCGCACAGCCGGGCCGGCGAGGATGCACGCGCCTTCCTCGCCTCGATCACATTGTACGAGGACAAGGACGTGCTCGTGCTCAACAAGCCCATGGGCCTCGCCGTGCAGGGCGGCTCGGGGACGACCCGGCACGTCGACGGGCTGCTCGAAGCGTTGCGCGACGCGGAGGGACAGAGGCCGCGCCTGGTCCATCGCCTCGACAAGGACACGGCGGGCTGTCTCGTGATCGCCAAGACCCGGCTCGCCGCCGCGACGCTGGCCAAGTCCTTCCGGTCACGATCGGCGCGCAAGATCTACTGGGCGCTGGTGGCCGGCGTGCCGCGTATCCGGCAGGGCCGGATTTCGACCTATCTGGCCAAGGGTGAGGCCGAGGGCGGCGACGCGCGTATGCAAGTCGCCCGTCATGGCGACGAAGGCGCCAGCCACGCTCTGACTTATTATGCGGTCGTCGATCAGGCCGCCCAGAAGCTGGCCTGGCTCTCGCTCAAGCCGGTAACCGGGCGCACGCACCAGCTGCGCGCCCACGCCGCCCATATCGGCCATCCGATCATCGGCGACCCGAAATATTTCAACAACACGGACTGGGAGCTGCCCGGCGGCCTCCAGAACCGCCTGCACCTGCTCGCCCGGCGCATCGTGATTCCGCACCCGCGTACCGGCAAGCCGATCGACGTGACGTCGCCGCTGCCCCCGCATATGCAGCAAAGCTTCAACCTGCTCGGCCTCGATGCCGGCCGTTATGACCCGATCGTCGATGCCCCGGATTAGGACCGGCGGTGAAGCCAGAGCCGGCCGGGAGGCGGGCCGGCCGGACGAATTGGCTCGCGCCACAAGCTTAGCCATAATATTGCCGGCCATGGCTGCCACCCTGCCGGCGCTTTTGCCAGGGCTCGCACGGTTGTGAATGCAACGGCCCCTCGCCTTGGGCGATTGTAAGTAGGATTGCACTTGAAAGACCGCAAACCGATGCTCCGTCCATCCCTGCTGGCCCTCGTGGCGTCATTGATGATCTTCGGATCGGCAGCTTTCTCGCAGGAGGCGGCGACGCCGGGGGCGCCCGGAACGACGTCGTCCGGCCAGGCCGGCTCCGCGGCGCCCGCCAAGCCGGCGATGACCGGCGGCTCGGCCGCGACCGGCGGCAGCGCGCGGACGCGGGCGCCGGCAGCCGCCCGGCCCACGCCGCCGCCGGCAACCGCGCGGCCAACACCGCCGCCGACGGTGTCCCGCCAGGCGCGGCCGCGGCGGAGCTACAGGTCATGCCTGCGCCGCTCCAAGGAAATCCGCGGGCTGCGCGGGGCGCAGCGCCGGGCCTTCATCACCCGCTGCCAGCTCGGCATCCGCCGCCCGCGCTGATCCGTTCGTGAAGCTCGTGATCTTTGATGTCGACGGCACCCTCGTCGACAGCCAGCAGCTGATCGTGGCCGCGCAACACGAGGCGTTCGCCCGGCACGGCCTCGAGGCGCCGAGCCGGACCCGCTCCCTGTCGGTGGTCGGCCTGTCTCTGCCGGAGGCCTTTACCGCGCTGGTCGGGGCCAGGGGACCGGTCGAGGGCCTTGCCACCGCCTACAAGGAGGCGTTCGCCCGCCTGCGCACCGACCCGGCCTATCATGAGCCGCTGTTCCCGGGCGCCGCCCACCTCCTCGATGCCCTGGCGCGCGACGACAACGTCAGTCTCGGTATCGCCACGGGCAAGTCGCGGCGCGGCGTCGCCCATCTCGTCGAGCGCCACAGCTGGCACCGGTTGTTCGCGACGATCCAGACCGCCGACGATGCGCCGTCCAAGCCCGACCCGACCATGCTGCAGCAGGCCCTGGCCGAGGTGGGGGCCGCACCCGAGGACGCCGTCATGATCGGCGATTCAACCTATGACATGGCCATGGCAGCGGCCGCCGGCATCACGCCGATCGGCGTGTCCTGGGGCTATCATGCGGTGACGGCCCTGCAGGAAGCAGGCGCTGCGGCTGTCGTCGACACCTACGGCGAGCTGGAAGCGCTACTCCTGCGACTCGGCGTTCTGACGCGCTCGCAGCCCGCGGCATGAACGACTATCTCCGGGGCATGGGCGACGATTCCACCCGCGACTGGTTCCCCCAAGAGGGGCAAGCGCGCAATCCGATGAAGGCCGCGCAGAAAGCGATGAAGCCGGTCCTGCCGCGGCGCTTCTATGGCGAGGCCCGCCTCGAGCCGCATGAGAACGCCTTCGTGCTCACGCTGGACGGCCGCCCGGCCCGCACGCCCGGCCGCCAAGCGCTGGCGCTGCCCACCACGGCGCTAGGCGAGGCGGTGGCGGCGGAATGGCAGGCGCAAGGTGACGAGGTCGACCCAGCCACGATGCCGCTGACCCGACTTGCCAACTCGGCCATCGACGGGGTCGCGCCGAACATGCCGGGTGTGACGGGCGACCTCCTCAAATACGCCGGGTCCGATCTCCTCTGTTACCGCGCCGCGGAGCCCGAGCGCCTTGCGGCGGCGCAGGGGGCGGCCTGGGATCCTATCCTTGCCTGGGCTCACGAGACGTTGGGGGCGCGATTCGTGCTGAGCGAGGGCGTGACCTTCGTCAGCCAGCCGGAGCCGGCGCTCGAGGCGATCCGGGCGAACCTGGCCCGGGTCACCTCGCCCTTCGCCCTGGCCGCGCTGCATGTGATGACGACGCTCACCGGATCGGTCCTGCTCGCGCTCGCGCACGCCGCGGGTGAGCTCTCGGCGGAGGAGGCCTGGGCGGCCGCCCATGTCGATGAAGGGTTTCAGGAAAGCGTGTGGGGGGAAGACGAGGAGGCGCTCAGGCGCCGCGCCGTGCGCAGGGCCGATTTCCTGGCGGCATCGCGCCTTTACGCGCTGACGGCCCAGCCCTGACGAGGCCCGCAGAGGGGGCGTTCAGAGGCTCATCAGCATCGCGACGACGGACGCCGCGTTGGCGCAGGCGACGACACTGACCAGCATCGTGCCGATCGGCAGCCGCCGGGGATAGAGGTCCAAGGCCCGCATCTCGGACCGGATCCTGGCTGAATGGAAGTGACCCTGGAGGAAACCCGTGCGTGACATGGCCTGATCTCCTGGTGCCGACTCGTGCCCTCGTGAACCGGTGATCATGGATCGCATGTTTCGGAAGCCGAGAATGTGCGCCGGCTCACATTGCGGCGGAACAGGGGGCGGTTCCGGAGACGCCGGATTCCCGTGACGATGCGGTCATGCTAGGCGTCCCTGACGAGGATGCCGAGCGTGATCGCTTCAGATTCAACCGATCACGCTCTACATCCTTTGAGGCGCATGATCTTTTTCGGCGAAGCGGTGACCACTTCGCCGGATCATGCTCTAGGGGGCGCTTCATGAAGGACATGCTCGACAAGCTGGAAGAGCGGCGCGCGCAGGCCCGGCTCGGCGGTGGCGCGCCGCGCATCGAGGCCCAGCACAAGCGCGGCAAGCTGACCGCCCGCGAGCGCATCGACCTGTTGCTCGATCACGGCTCGTTCGAGGAATTCGACATGTTCGTGCAGCATCGCTGCACGGATTTCGGCATGGCCGACGTCAAGATTCCGGGGGACGGCGTCGTGACCGGCTGGGGTACGATCAACGGCCGCACGGTGTTCGTCTTCTCGAAGGACTTCACCGTGTTCGGCGGCTCGCTGTCCGAGACGCACGCCCAGAAAATCACCAAGATCCAGGACATGGCACTCAAGGCGCGCGCCCCGATCATCGGCCTTTTCGACGCCGGCGGCGCGCGCATCCAGGAAGGCGTCGCGGCGCTCGGCGGCTACGGCGAGGTGTTCAAGCGCAACGTGATCGCGTCCGGGGTGATCCCGCAGATCTCGGTGATCATGGGCCCATGCGCAGGCGGCGATGTCTATTCGCCGGCGATGACCGACTTCATCTTCATGGTGCGCGACACCTCCTACATGTTCGTCACCGGGCCGGACGTGGTCAAGACCGTCACCAACGAGGTC
>DATBIR010000207.1:0-21083 GCA_036556825.1 Beijerinckiaceae bacterium | reverse complement strand
CCTGCCCGATCGCCTTGGCCTTGTTGCGGGCGTCGTTCAGGGATTTTTCGTGGGCCGCCCCTGCCGCTTCGGATTCGGCGCGCAGCTTCTCCGCCTCGGCAAGATCCCCGGCGATGCGATCCGAGCGGTTCTCCATCACGGCCGCCACGCGCGGCAGCGCCACGCGCGACATTACATAATAGAGCAGCCCGAAGGCGATCGCGAGCCACAGAAGCTGCGACGCGAAGGTCTCGCTCGCGAACGGCGGAAAGGCTCCGCCGTGCGCGCCGGCCTCGGCCGCGCCACTCGCCGCGTGCGTCGTCTGCGCCTGTGCCTGGGTCACGAAAGAGATCATCGTCAACCTCGCTGGCAACGCGCTCGTGCCGGCGTCAGACGGCGAACAGGAGCAGCAGCGCGATCAGCAGAGAGAAAATGCCGAGCGCTTCGGTCAGGGCGAAGCCGAGGAGAAGCGTGCCGCGCTGGCCTTCGGCCGCGGAGGGGTTGCGCAGTGCGCCGCCGAGGAACTGGCCGAAGAGATTGCCGAGACCGATGCCCGCGCCCGCCATGCCGAGGCAGGCGAGACCAGCGCCGATGTATTTCGCAGCAACGGGATCCATGATGAAGAGCTCCTGTGGGTTGGATGAACGGTCGTTATGTCAGTGACCGGGGTGAATGGCGTCGTTGAGGTAGATCGAGGTCAGCGTCGCGAAGACATAAGCCTGCAATACCGCGACCAGCACTTCCAAGGCGGTGAGCGCGACGGCGAGCGCCAACGGCAGCGGCGACAGCACGCTCCACGCGCCGGCGGAAAGCAGGATGGCCACGAAGCCGGCAAAAATCTTGAGCGCGATATGGCCCGCGAGCATGTTGGCGAAAAGACGCACCGAGAGGCTGATCGGCCGCGAGATGAACGAGATGATCTCGATCGGCACCAGCAGCACGAGCATGACCGGATGCACGCCGGATGGCACGAACAGGCCGAAGAAGTGCGTCCCGTGGCGCATGATGCCGTAGATGATCACCGTGCCGATGACCAGCGCCGCCAGCGCGAAGGTGATGATGATGTGGCTCGTCACCGTAAACCCGTAGGGAATCATCCCGAACAGGTTGAGGATGAGCACGAACATGAACAACGAGAAGACGAACGGAAAGAAGCGCATGCCCTCCTCGCCGGCCGAGCTGCGCACCGTCGAGGCAATGAAGTCGTAGCTCATCTCGACGAGCGACTGGATGCGCCCGGGCACGAGAGCATTGCGCCGCGTCGCCAGGAAGGTGAGCAGCGTGATCAGCGCCACCGCCGCCAGCATGTAGAGCGACGACTGCGTAAACACGATCTCCGTGGGGCCGATATGGCCCAAGGAAAAGATGGGCTTCAGCTCGAACTGGTGGATCGGATCCATCTTCACGGCCATGGCCGCTCAATCCCTCATCATCCGGATGAGCGTGTCATGAACCCGGACGCGCGCATCACATTGTAGACGCCGGCCGCGAAGCCGAGCATCAGGAAGACAATCAGGCCCCAGGGTGAAGTCCCGAGCCAGCGGTCGAAGAGCCAGCCGAGGCCGCCGCCCGCGATGACGCCCGCCACGAATTCCGCCGACATGCGGAAAGCGTTGCCGAGCCCGGCATTACCCGAGGGTGACCGGTCATCCGCGACCCGATCCGGCGCGCTGTCGCGCTTCCGGTCGAGCTGCAGTTCGAGACGCTTGAGCCTCGCGGAGAGATCGCTGTCGGCAGTCGCCCGTGAACCCGTCCCGCGCCCGTCCCGTGCATCGTTGCCAGTCATGGCGAAGCTCGCGAGGTCACGAGAGCGAGATGGTCCTTGGCGCCCCCAAAGCCGGGCGCACCATAGTTTTTGACCTCTGGGGTGTCAAGAAATCGGCACTTTGCCGTAAGCCTTTGACAAGACGGAAAAATCCGTCGTTTGCCGCCAATCGCATGCAAGCTGCGGCAAGACTGTGCACACATTCGACAGATTCTTGGCGCTCGATCCCACCAACCAAGGCCCGGCGAGACGGATTGCCGGTCGCCGGGGGAAGGGGCCTCGCTGAACCAGCGATCAAAGTAGATCATTTTGGACCATCCCGCATCTTGAGCCGGAGGCCATGTACTGGAATAACCACCGCCCGGATTTCACGGGCAGCCCGCAATTGGCGCCGTTGCCGCGACGGGCCGTAAGAGGTCGAGTGCCAGGAGTATGTGCATGCGTTCCGACATTTATTGGCGACGAGCTGTTTTCGTTATTGTCGTCGCCGGCGGATGCTTTGCTTCGATGGCTCCTGAATTCGGCGTTATTGGCGTCGGCGTCGCGCAAGCCAAGTCTTACTATACGCGCAAGCGCATCAACGGCGTGTGGGTCAAGGGGAAATTCCCGAAACGCGGTGTCCTGACCGCGAGCCGCGCCGCCACCGCCAATGCCGAGCGGCTTTCCAAGACTGCCGCTCTTCCGGCGACCACCGGGTCGCTCTCGGCCGCGTCCGAGTTCGTCATGGTGCCGGCACCCGCGGCCCTCCCGTCGGCCGCCGCCCAAGCAGGCCCTTCTCCGCAAAAGACATGGCCGATGCCAAGCGCGGCGGCCGCTCACCCATCCGCCCCCGTGCAGCAGGGCTCCATCATCGTCCAGTCATCGGCGACGCCGGGAGCCCTGGCCCCGCAGACGGTCCTCACGAGTCCGGGCCTGCCGGTCGCGCGCGCGCCCGCCCCGACGGCGCCTGGGCTCCATGAGCCGCCGCTTGTCTCGCCGTCCGACGAGCAGCGCTTGAGCAAGCTGCGCGAGGCGCTGCAGGCGCGCGCCAGCAGCTTGGCCAATGGCGGAGGCAGTGGAACCGGGCTCGCAGTCCGGCCGATTCCCGAGCCGCAATCGGTCACCTTCGACTTCAAGTCCGGGGTGAAGACGACGATCTTCGCCGACGGTACCATCGTCGAGGATACCTTCGATGTCGCCGCCGTCAGAGGCATGGCGTCGATTCCGCCCCCCGCGAGCGGTTCCGGGCTGCGCTGAGGGTCAGGCGGGCGCGGCCCGCTCAGGCGGTCCGGGTTCTGTGCGCCGCCCGACGCCTGGCCAGGGCGTCTCGACCAGGCGACGGCGCTCGCTGGAGCGGGATGCGGCGACGTGGCCATCCCATGGCCGAATCGGCGCCAAAGGAGATCTGAGCGGTCGCTTCACCTGAGGCATCCGCTCCTCCTGCGCTCCGGCGACATAGCGGCGGTCAATCTTTCATTAGCCCTTCTCTGCGCTTTATGACCACGTCCGAGAGACCGTGTCGTCGTGCCGTCAGACCCTTTTGCAGCATCGTTGTCGTCGCGGGATGCCTGGAGCCCTGGGCCGCTCGACTTGCCGCCGATCTGCAAGCATCTCTCCAGCGATTATGTGAACCAGTATCGCGAGGTGCTGGGGCTGATCGAGGCAGCGCCGCGCGACGAGGCCGCAGCGGATGCCCTCCTCGTCTGGCAGGCGAAGAGCTACCGGGCGTATTACGCGCGTTCGGGGCCGCTGCCGATCTCGGCCTACGAGGCGCTTCCCGGCATGCGCCGGCACGTGTTCGAAAAGCTCATCGCAGAGATGGACATGCTCATCGAGATGGCATGCTTTGCCCTGCAATGGCCGTGCAATCTGGACCTCGCGCTTCCTGTTGCCGAAATAACCGTCTCCGGGCTGCGCGGCATGATCGCCCGCGCCGCGGCCTTTCTCGACAGCGGCGGCCGCGACCTCGGCCACCCGGCCGATTCCGACACGGCGGAATCGATTCTCGACCGCATCCGGGCCGTCAGCCGCTCACCTGACCTGCCGGCCGACGAGCCCCCGGAAGAGGTGGCCGTTGCCGCCGAACCGCGGAGCGCCGCGCCGGCGACGTCGCGCCTTCGCGCAAATGGCGGGCGCGCGACATTGCTGTTGCTCGCTGCCGCGGCATTTCTCTATGGGGAGCGCGCAGCCGAGAGCAGCTATCCGCTGGCCAGGCAAGCCCTGGCCCGTGTGATCCGCGGCGACGTGGTCCAGGCCTGGTGTCGCGAATGCGGGCGCGGCGGCCGCGTCGACGTGGCCGCCGCCCTGGCGCGGGCCGGCCGGGAATGGATCGCCATCCGCCAGAAACTCCCGGTGGCGTGCCCGTATTGCGGCACCGGCCGCGACGATACGTAAAGCCGCTTCCACTCACGTGGAATCGCTCAACTTTCCAAGACTCCATTTGCCGGAAGAGCCATGAGCGGGATCGCCTCAGATTGATCGGTCGCGCTTCGCCGGGTCACGTCCGAAGGCCAGCGCCGATTATCACCCGCGGGTGCGGCTACGGCGCACGGTGCGGCGGTGCTTGGTCGTCCGACGCACTCCGGTGCGCTGCGGCACGCCGAGCACGCCCTTGACGCCGCCAGCGACGCCGCCCACGACGGCGCCACCGACGCCGCCGACGGCGGCTCCGACCGGACCGGCGGCCCGATTGCCGGCAGACGCGCCTTCCTGCGCCCCGCGTACCATGCCCTGCGCCTTGACCGACACGGGGGCTGCAAGCAAGGCGAGCATTGCGGCGGTCATCAACATACGCGCTTTCATGGCGGAACTCCTCTCAAGCCAAGAAGCTCAACCGCTTGCAGCGCCGGTTGTTCCGCTCCGGCGCGAGCGCCGGCTTCTACGCATCGCTGAATGGATATTTTCGAACAAGCGAGCGCCGGAGGTCCTGCGCCTCGCCGGCGGTTTCGAAGGTGATGCGCAGGATGCGGCTGACGCGGCGCATCATACTGCCGGCCAGGGAGGTGGTGCGGCGCGCATCCGCGGCGAGGCCGCGCGCGAGCGATTTGCGGCCGAGATAGGTGGTCAACAACGCCATGTCCGGTCTCCGTTGAACCAAGCAGGCGTTTCCCGAGATCTGTGTTCGTTGCCACAAGGCTCGGTGATTTGCTGCGATGCAACAATCGGTCAGGCGACATGCGCTTCATGCGCGCCGCTCATGGAACGTTGATGTCCGACGCCCGCTTGTGCAGCCGGCCAGCTAATGCGCATCGGCACTCCGCGGTCTCCGTCAGCCCGAAGGATGGCGGTCGCGAACGATGCGGGACCGAGGAACAAGGATGGCAAGATTGCGTTTGCCATTCGTCCATCGAGGAGAATTCCATGTCCCTTAAACCTATTGTCGCGGCCGCGGCGCTCGCCGCTCTCACCACTCCGGCGCTCGCCGCCGAGTTCTATGTCGTTCAGGACACCACCAGCAAACGTTGCACGATCGTCGAGCAGAAGCCGACGACCAGCACGACCGTCGTAGTCGGCGGCGGCACCGTCTACACGAGCCGCACGGAAGCCGAGACGGCCTTGCGCTCGGTCGCGGTGTGCAGTTCCGGAATGTCGACCGGCAGCACCAGCACGACGACCACCACCACGACGACCAAGTAGGCGCTGGCACACCTCGCGTGTGCCGTGCAACTTGAAGAAGCCCCGGCTGCGCCGGGGCTTTTTTCATGGGGGTCCGGGAAGCCTACAAAGCAAACGTCCCGCCAGGGTCGGACTGGCGGGACGAACGGGTAGGGGTCTTAGTAGTGGAGCGGGGGGATGCTCCGCGGAGTCAACGCGCCAGGCTGGCCGTGGTTCCGGCGCTCGCCCGAGCAGCCACCCGCATCTTCGCCCGGGAGACCCGGCCCGATCCGGCGCGGGCATAGCGGACGCGCGCCTTGCGGTGGTGGTGCCAGGCGGCCTTGCGCTCGCCGATATCGGCATGGAGAAAGCCAGTCGTATAGGTGCCGATGCCGCCCACTTCCGGCATCGAGGCCAGGACCGCGCGCGCGGTCCGCGAGGACACCTGCATCGGCCGGAAATCGACCGCCTTGCCGACGTAATGGAACGAGTGGCGCGCGTGCTTGCCGTCGCACGCCGACGTGACCTCGATGCGTCCGATCCGGGCAACGATCTTGTGAAGGACATTCCACATCTCGGGCCGGAGGCAGCTCACCCGTGCCTTCTTCTGGTAGCAGAAGTTGCCCTCACAATAGTCCCGAGCAACGGCCGACCCCGGAAGAAGGATCAGAGCAAGAAACAGAACGTAGCGGACCATGACAAAGGTCTCCCTGCGACTTCGTCATGTCGGTATACAAGAGGTATCGGCGAATATTACCCGATCTGTTCATGGTTGCTTAATCTGCAAGGTTACCTGCTATAGTAAACAGCTGGCGCTGCGATGGAGAATCTCGCGTTAACTACTCGCTATATTAGGGGAGATATGGCGGGTTATTTACCATAGGAGAGGGCAAGAAAGGTCCTGCGGGGGCAGGCCTTTCAGCGCTCGAGGGCGCCCAAAACTGTGGTGCGAGGGCGTGCAAGGAGCCGCCCGGAAGGGGAGCGGTGCGCCGCGTAGCGGACTTCGAGATAGGATCGGACGGCCGCGCGGGGCGTGACGAGGCGGTCTCAAGCCGAGCGCGGTGGAAGCGAGCGCGGTGGAAGCTTGCGCCGCCCGGACAGCCTGACGCCCGACGATGGGCGCTGCTGCGCAAGCAACCGGGGGGGCCCGGATCGGGGCTATTTCTTCCCGGGACAGGTCCGGGGGGCTGTCCAGGGCAGGTTTGGACCCGGGCCGATCAGCGCTCGACGACGACCGGGGCGCCGACGCTGACCCGCTGGAAGAGGTCGGTGACGTCCTCGTTGAGCATGCGGAAACAGCCGTAGGAGACGCGCCGGCCAATGGAGTCGGGCCGATTGGTGCCGTGAATGGCGTATTTGTCGCCTGACAGGGTGATGGCGGCGGCGCCCATCGGATTGCGCGGATCGCCGCCGGGGATGATGTCCGGCAGCTTGGGATTGTCCGCCCGCACGTCCGCGGGCGGCACCCAGGCCGGCTTGAGGTGCTTGCCGTCAACCACGACGCGGCCGAACCATTGCTTGCCGTTCTTGCCCACCGCCACCTGGTAACGGATCGCCATTCCCCGATCGACCACAAGATAGAGTCGTCGCTGCGCGGTGCGCACGACGATGGTGCCGGGCTCGGCGGCGGCGTCGAAGCTGACCACCTCGCGCGCCGTCGCGACGCCGGCGGCGCCCGCGATCAGGCATGCGGTGAGGACCATGCGCCCGGTCTCTTTCAAGACTCTCACGGCTGCAGGGCGATACGCGAACATTTGTCTGGCTCCCCTTCACGCATTCGACGCGTGTTCGACCGCGGCGATACTGCTACGCTTCCTCCGCTTCTCAGCGTGCGGCAGCGCACCTCTCATTACCGCCACCGGGCAACCGAATTCTTAACCGCGGCGGGTCATGATCTATGAAGATCACCAGAGCCTTAACGACCGATGGATGCCCGCCTCTTCGCCATTCTGCTCGGCTCGTGCCTGCTCGCCGGCTGCGCTGGGCAGGACCCCCTCGAGACGGCCTCGACCGGCCTCGTTGCGAGCGTCTCGGAGGCGCGGACGGCGGCTGAGATGATCTCGCAATACCGCGCCGCCCATGGTCTCGGCCGCCTGAGCGTCGACGCGCGGCTCAACCGCGCTGCGGAGCATCAGGCCCGCGCCGTTGCGGTCACCGGTGTCCTCTCGCACGGCGAGTTCACGAGCCGCATGGCGGCCTACGGCATCAGGGGATACCGGGCCGAGAATCTCGCGGCGGGATCGACTACCGTCAGCGAGGTGATCGCGCGCTGGAAGGCCTCGCCGGGCCATAACCAGAACATGCTGCTGCCGCAGGTGACGCGCATGGGGCTGGCGCGCGTCGATTCACCCGGCAAGGGTTACGGGCGCTATTGGGCGCTGGTGCTCTCGAGTCAGTAGCGCCGCGCGACGTTCGGCACCGAAGGCAAACGAAGACGCCTCTAGGCCGTCGCGGGTCCGCCGACACGGCAGCCAATGGGCATGTCGGGCGGGACGGGCTTGCCGCGGCAGGGCCGTTACGGCGCGTAATATTCCTGCACCGTTTCCCAAGCCACCGACTGCAGCAATCTGGCGGTGTCCGCATCGACGCCCGGCATCGCGACCGGGCTGCCCTCCGGCGACTTGCGCGCGACCGCGGCATAGAGCGTAGCCGCGCCGAGATAGGTTCCGGCCGGACTCGGGTGACGCTTGTCGGCGGCATAAAGCGAGAGGTCCGGCTTGCGCGCGAGCGCCTTGGCGAAGGCGAGGCCGGCCGGCACCACGAGTGCGTTATTGTCGTTCCCGGCCTTCGTGTATTGCTCGGCGAGTTGCTGCGTCATTTCCGGCTTGTCGGCATAAGCCCAGGTCATGAACAGGACAGGCGTGGCGCCGCGCTGACGGGCCGTGGCGCTGTGCTTGCGGGCGTATTCATGGAACAGGTCAGCGAGCTTCGGATGCACCGGGCATTGGCTGCAATCGTTCATGATCACCACATCGAACGGCTTGTCGAAGCTGTTGAAGACGACCTCGTTGTCGGGCGTGAAGGAATAAGACGCCATGCCGCTGCCGGGCCTGAGATACGCGTCGAGGTCGTGCCAGTTGAGCCCGGATCCGGAAATGGTCGCCGACGTGGCGCGATACTGGGCGGCATTGGCCTTGTCCGCCGCGCGCACGAAGTTCAGAAAAACCGAGTGCATGGAATTGTTGTAGTAGTAGAAGCTGTTGCCGACGAACAGGTAGCTCTTGGGCGCAATGCCGATATCGGCGACCTTCGGCTTCGTCTGGGCTTGCGCGGTGCCGGCGAGCGGCAGCGACAGGGCGATCAGCGCGAGCGAGCGGACAAGCACGGTGATCATTGCTTCCTCCTTGGGAATTCGTTGGGGCTCGGAGCGGCAGATGTTGATCCGGCAAGCATGGACCCGGCGCGCTTTCCGGCACAATGGGTGCGGGTGGAACTGGCGCGATCGGCGCTTGCCGCGTCGCGCTACGGAGTGGAAAAGCGGACGCGGCGGGCGACGCGCGTAGCAGCAGCAAACGAGGTGGTTTCACGCCGATCGATGCGGCCGCATGCTCGCATTCCGGGCCGCGACCGCGTGAACAGGAGAGCAGGGGAGGCCCATGCATAACCACCAGGATCATGGCGCCCGCTCTCACGCGCATGCGGGCCAAGATCATCATGGCATGCATCACCTGCATGCCCCGGCGACCTTCGGGCGGGCCTTTGCGATCGGCATCGGCCTCAACCTCGCCTTCACGGCCGTCGAGGCGGTCTTCGGGGTGTTCAGCAACTCCGTCGCGCTCCTCGCCGACGCGGGCCATAATCTCAGCGACGTGCTCGGGCTTGTGGTGGCGTGGGCGGCGACCGCATTGGCGCAGCGTCCGCCGACGCCCCGCTACACCTATGGGCTGGGTGCGTCGTCGATCCTTGCGGCGTTGTTCAACGCCGTATTCCTGCTGGTAGCGGTCGGTGCGATTGGGTGGGAGGCCGTTCAGCGCTTCGCCGCGCCGAAGCCCGTCGCGGGCGGGACGGTGATCGTGGTCGCGGCGATCGGCATCCTCATCAACGGACTCACCGCCTGGCTGTTCGCCTCCGGGCGCAAGGCCGACATCAACATCCGCGGCGCTTTCCTGCACATGGTGGCCGATGCGGCGGTCTCCGCCGGCGTCGTTGTCGCTGGCCTGGCAATCTCGGCCACGGGATGGATGTGGATCGACCCGCTCGTCAGCCTCGTCATCGTGGCGGTGATCGTCTGGGGAACGTGGGACCTGTTGCGGCAGGCGCTGGCGATGTCGCTCGGCGCCGTGCCGGCCGGCATCGATCCGACGGCCGTGCGCGGCTGGCTCGCCGACAGACCCGGCGTCGCCGCCGTCCACGATCTGCATATCTGGTCGATGAGCACGACCGACTGCGCGCTGACCGCGCATCTCGTGATGCCGGACGGCCATCCCGGCGACCCCTTCCTGATGGCGACGGCAGCGGGCCTGGAGCAGCGCTTCGGCATCCGCCACGTCACCGTGCAGATCGAGACCGATGCGCACGCCGTGTGCCCGCTTGAGCCGGACCACGTCGTCTGATCGCGCGCCGCGAACCTTCGTCATGCGTGAGCTCGGCGCCGTTACCTACCTGCTGTTCGCCGTCTACGTGGCGAATTCCCTGATGCTGTCCGCAGTCGCGGCGAAGCAGGCCGGGCGTCCGCCGTGGCGGGTCGGCACGGGCCAGCCGCTGCAGCGCCTGAGCGACTGGACGCTGCGCATCGCGTTCGCGGCGGCGCTCGCGTGGCCGCCGCTGCGCATGTGGACCGGCGGCCTTGCATCGGACCCTTTGACCGGGATCTTTGCGGGCATGAGCGGGTCGCTGTCCGGACATCTGCTCGTGGCTCTCGGAGCTGCGGTCGCGCTGATCTCGCAGTATCACCTTGGTTCCGCTCGCCGCAGCGCCGCCGAAAGCGGGCAAAGCGGGCTCGTGCAGAACGGGCCGTTTGCGGTCTCGCGCAATCCCATTCTGATCGGCCGGATGGTGATGTTCGCCGGCTTGTTCCTGGCTTTCCCTGATCTCGTGCAGGCGCTGATCTCGGCCTCCGTGCTCGTCGCGGCCATCGTGCAGGTCCGCGTCGAGGAATACGTGCTCAAGGCGACCTTCGGCGCTGCTTACGATGCCTATGCGGCGCGGGTGCCGCGCTGGACCGGATGGATCCGGTGGTAATTGGTCGGTGCCGACGAGACGCAGGGCGCCTCACGCCGCTTGCGTGGCGGCGGCGTCGGGACCCGCATGAGCGAGTTCGTGCGCCGGCTTCGGGTGACCGAAGAGATAGCCTTGCGCCTCGACGCAGCCGGCGGCGCGCAGCTGGCGCACCTGCTCCTCGGTCTCGACGCCCTCGGCGATCGTCGTCATGCGCAGGCTGGCCCCGAGGCGGGTGATCGATTGGACGATTGCAAGGCAATCGGCCCGCGTCGACAGCTCGCGCACGAAGGACTGGTCGATCTTGATCTTGTCGAACGGGAAGCTGCGCAGATAGCTGAGCGACGAATAGCCTGTTCCGAAATCGTCGAGCGCGACCCGGACGCCGAGCGCGCGCAGCTGGTGCAGCATGTCCACCGTGCTGTCGTTGTCCTGCAGCAGGACCGACTCGGTGATCTCGACCTCGAGGCGTGCCGGCGGCAGGCCCGAGCTCTGCAACGCCCTGACGACGATGTCGACGAGCGCGCGGTTGCGGAACTGCACCGGAGACAGGTTGACGGCGACGCTGAGGCCGGTGGGCCAGGCGGCGGCTTCACGGCAGGCCTGCTCAATGACCCAATTGCCGAGCTGCCCGATCAGCCCGGTATCCTCGGCCACCGGGATGAATTCCGAAGGCGGCACAAGGCCGCGCTCGGGGTGGGGCCAGCGCAGCAGCGCTTCATAGCCGGTCACCTCCCGCGTCGCGATGCTCACCTGCGGCTGATAGGACAGCTCGAACTCGCCGTTGGCGAGGGCCTTGCGCAAATCCAGCTCGAGGGCGCGACGGGCATGCAGCTGGGCGTCCATTTCCGCTTCGAAGAAGCGGCAGGTGCCGCGCCCGTCCGCCTTGGCGCAGTACAGCGCGAGGTCGGCGCGCTTGAGCAGCTGATCGGGGAGGAAGCACTCCTCGTCGCTCAAGGCGACGCCGACGCTTGTGCCGATCACGACTTCCTGGCCATCGATGTGATACGGCGCACCGATGGTCTGGACGAGGCGCGCAGCGAGCGCGGCCGCATCGCGAGGCTGGTTCGGCGAAACCTGCAGGACCGCGAATTCGTCGCCACCCAGGCGAGCGACCACGTCGCCCTGGCGCACGCAACTGCGCAGACGCTCGGCGACGGCCTTGAGGACGGCGTCGCCGGCCTGATGGCCGAGCGTGTCGTTGACGGTCTTGAAGTGATCGAGGTCAAGACAGATCATCGCGATCGTGTCGCCGCGGCGCTTGGCCTGCGCCAGCGTGCGCTCGATATGCTCGCGGAACAGCACGCGATTGGCCAGATCCGTGAGGGCGTCGTGATGCGCCATATAGGCAATCTGCGACTCCGCGCGCTTGCGCTCCGTGATGTCCTCGTAGGTGGCCACCCAGCCGCCATGCGCCATCGGCCGGTGCGAGACCGCGATCGTGCGGCCGTCGCTGCGGCCGTGCACGAACACGGCGCCGCGGCGCTCCTGGATCAATGGCCTCTGCTCGCCGTAGATCTGCGCCAGGTGCTCGAGGCCGTTGCTCTGCGCAGCCCTGGCGATGACGTCGCTCAACGGCGTTCCCGGCTCGATGTCGCTGCTGTGCAGCTCGAAGAGTGACAGGAAGCGTTCGTTGCACACGATCACGCGTTCGGTCGCGTCGGCCATGCACAACGCTTGCGACATGTTGTTGAGCGCCGCATCGAAGCGGTCATTCTGCCGGCGCAGCTCGAATTCCTGCGACTGCAGCGTCTCGTTCTGCGTCTGCAGCTCGCCGTTGGCGGCATGGACTGCCGCATTGGCGGTCTCCAGCTCGACCGAGGCCTGCTGCAGGTTGGCGGCCAGGTTGCGCAGATCGCAATGTGCCTTGGCGAGCAGCTGGTTGTGCGACACGAGCAGCGCGATGAGCACGAAGCCGCACAGGATCAGCCCGCCCGCGGTGGCGCTGAAGAGCTGATGCAGCCGCAGCAGCTCGTTCTGGTCCTCGCTGACGCGCGCGGCGCCGTAAAGATTTGCGGCGGAGGCGAGGCCGGCCACCTTGGCATCGAGTGGCGAGAGGATCGCGATGGCGCGCTTGACCGCTCCCGGCTTGTGCAGTTGCGGCGTCAAGGCCTGCACCTGCTCGAGGGCCTGGTTGAGCTGCACGATGACGGCGGCGTGCGCGGGATCGCGGCGCAGGAACTCATGAAACTCGCCCTGGTCGAGCAGCTCCGCGCGGCCGATCAGGATGTCGAGGCGCAGCTCGATCTCGCCTTTGTCGATGAGGTTGCCGGGCACGCCGAAGGCGCTGATGCGCTGCTCGAGGCGCAGGAACTCGCTCACCGCCTGGCTGACACCCCAGGCGACGTTGTAGCGGGATACCTGCTTGAGCGCGTCCTGCCGCTCTACCACCAGCACCGAGATATACGCGGCCGCCAGCGCGAAGCAGGCGATGACGACGGCCAGCGCCACCTTCACCGTGCGCAGGGACATCGATCGTTTCCGCTGGAGCATGATGCGTGTCCGCGAGATGCGACGGCGAGGCGTCATGCGAACAGAGGGAGAAGGCGGGGTCGGCTCCTTCCGGGCGACCCCGCTCGCAATCGGGCTATTTCACGATGAGCTTGGCGACCTGCCAGGCCGAGCGGCCGTAATAGGTCTGGTTTTTCAGCTCCGGCTTGCTGTCGTAGGGGTAGATGATGAACAGCGGTCCCTTGTCCTTGACCGGCATGTATTCGCCGTCGCGCTTGAGCGCCAGAATGGTGCCGTATTTGGCAAAATCCTCGATCGGGATTTCCGTGCTGTAGTCGTTGAGCGCGATCGCGACGACGCGCTGGCCCTTGGCGCCGACGTGCTTCATCAGCTTGTCCAACGACACCCCTTCGAAGGTGACGACGCCGGTGTGCCAGGGCGTCTTGGTCTCGATGCGCACTGTGCCGAGAGCTTCGAGCATGGCGCGGTCGAACAGGGCGGCTCCTTTGCTGTTGGTCTCGGCGATCGTCCCGGAAATGGCGAGGATCGGCTTGTCGCCCGGCTTGGCGAGCGGACCGGCGGCGGCGGGACCCGACAGGGCGGCCGCAATAACGAACGCTCCCGAAAGGATGATCTTGTTGAGACGCGTATTCATGAAATTCCTCATGTCTGCACGCCTGTGAGATCGCCCCGCAGCCTTTAAGCGGGCGTAAAGCCATCGGCGGGAACCGCAGCGATGGTCATCAGGGCATGAGCGGGTCGCGGCGATTTATATGAGAATTATCCGCAATGCGCGTGGTGAGGGCCGGCGCGAGATCGGCCGCGAGGGCGTCGCCAGCGGACCGCAAGGCGCGCGCGGCAAGCGCATCGAAGGCGCCTTGCTCCTGCGATCGATTTGCAATTGGTTTCAGGAGCTTGCGGGCGGTCCGGGAATCTCCTAGGACGGCCCCCCTTTGCGGCATCGGTGGCTCACCGGCCGCGACGCAGCTGAATTCCATGGACCGTATCCAGACCCTCGCGGCCGGCAGCATCGCCGTCGGCATCTCCGTTCTCGCACTGAAATCAGTCGCTTACTGGCTGACCGGGAGCATCGCGCTCCTGTCGGATGCGATCGAGAGCATCGTCAACGTGGCGACCGCCGTTGCCGCGCTGCTGGCGGTCAGGCTGAGCGCGAAGCCCGCCGACGCCGACCACCCCTACGGGCACCACAAGATCGAGTATTTCTCCGCCGTCCTCGAAGGCGTGCTCATCGTCGTGGCCGCCGTATCGATCCTGCGCGAGGCCTATTTCGGCTTTGTCAGTCCGAGACCTCTCGAGGCGCCGTGGTCGGGCCTTCTCGTCAACGGCCTGGCGGGAGCCGTCAATGCGATCTGGTGCGCGGTGCTGATCCGGCAAGGCCGCCGCTACCGTTCGCCTGCGCTCCTGGCCGACGGCCGCCATCTCCTGAGCGACGTGATCTCGTCGGCAGGCGTGCTGGTCGGCGTCGGCCTGGCTGCGGTGACGGGACTTGCCGTGCTCGACCCGATTCTCGCGGCGCTGGTCGCTCTCAACATCCTGTGGTCGGGCTGGGGCCTGCTCAAGGCGAGCGTCGGCGGCCTGATGGACGAGGCCGCACCGCCGCACATGCTGGCCCGCATCCGCGAGCTCATCTCGCACAATGCCGAAGGCGCGATCGAGGCGCACGACGTGCGCACCCGCCACGCCGGGCGCCGCACCTTCATCGACTTTCATCTTGTGGTCGATGGCGACATGAGCGTGGCCCGGGCGCATGACATCTGCGACCGCATCGAGAGCGGCATCAGAGCCGAGATCGACGATGCCCTGATCACGATCCATGTCGAGCCGGAGGCGAAGGCCAAGCATTCCGGCGTGCTCGTGCTATAGATTCCTGCGTCCGCCGGGCGCTTTCAGAGGTTTGTCAATGCGGTCGTCGATGCCCACGCCGCGCGGCGCTTTCGCTTCGCACCTCGCTCGCGGCACAGCGATGCGGCTCCGCGCCGCGCTCATCGTTCTTTGCGGATCGCTGGGGCTCGGCTTGCCCGCGCACGCCGCTCCTCCGGGCAAGCCTCTCTCGCTTCGCGACATCATCGGCAGGTGGACGTCGGTCGACGACCCGGACTGTTCCAAGCGCTCGCTCAGCGTCATGACCGTGACGCCGAGGCGCTTCATCGCCGAAGCGAGCCAGGAAGCCGAATGCGACGTGGCGAAGTGGCGGCTGGCCGAGGACGGCCCCGGCGAAAAGGGCTTTTCGTCCCTGGTGACGTGCAATTCCGAAGGCGACCGCGTCGTCGACGCGATCCATCTCGCGCCGCTCCCCGGCAATCGCCTGCAGATGCGCTCCCGCCGCTGGGAGGGGATCTACCGCCGCTGCCCGAGGTGATCGCCGCCGGGCATCGGCAGGGGCGGTATCAGTCGTCCGACGCGCGGCTTGCGCTCGGACCAGTGGAGCCTGGAGAAGCCAGCATGAGCGAACCCTCTTCGCCCCTCCTGCGCCACAAGGCTGCCGAGGAGCCGTCCGTCTTCCTGCCCGAGGCCCTGATCCGCGAGGCCCGGCGGCAGAAGGACCTGCCCGAGGCAATGGTACCGGATGTGTGCGTGCTCGATCCGGACGGCGATATCGTGCGGCACCTGCGCCGAACAGGGTTGGTGCGACCCGTCGCGGCGTGGTGCTGCTATCATTCCGAGATGCATGCCTTCCCGCTCGGCGGCCGCGAGCTCGGCATCGTGGGATGCGCGGTTGGCGCGCCCTACGCGGTGCTCCTGGCCGAGCAGATGTTCGCCAGCGGCTGCCGGGCGCTCGTCAGCATCACCTCGGCGGGACAGATCACGCCGGTGGGCCGGACGCCGTATTTCGTGGTCATCGACCGCGCGCTGCGCGACGAAGGCACGAGCCACCATTATCTGGCGCCGTCGGATTTCGTCGATGCGCCGCCTGGCCTCGTAAGCAAAGCGATCGAGGCGCTGCGCACGACCGACTGCTCCTTCCACGTGGGAGCAAGCTGGACGACGGATGCGCCGTTCCGCGAAACGCAGCGCGCCATCGACGCGGCGCGCGCGCAAGGCGTGCTTGCCGTCGAAATGGAAGCTGCCGCCCTTTACGCTTTCGCCAAGGCAAGCGGGCGGCCCGTCCTGTGCCTTGCGCATGTGACCAACACGATGGCGCAGGCCGGCGAGGATTTCGAGAAGGGCGCGGACAACGGCGCGCGTGATGCGCTCGACGTGCTGGCTGCACTGACACGCATCCTTCCGCCGTAGCAACGCTGCTCGCGCAGGGCATGATCAGTCCGCGGCAGCACGCCGGGCGCAACTCGCGTCACAGCTCCTGCGCTCCGCGATAGCGGGCGAAGCTGCGCTGGCCGGACGGTCCGAACAGGATCACCGAATAGGTTTCGGGCGCGGCCCCCGCCACCTCCATGCCGGGGGATCCGGCCGGCATGCCGGGCACGGCGAGGCCCTTGGCTTGCGGCTTCTCGGCGATGAGGCGCCTGATCGCCGCGGCCGGCACATGCCCTTCGATCACGTAGCCTTCGACCTCGGCGGTGTGGCAGGCCTCGAGCGCCTGCGGCACGCCGAGGCGCTTCTTGACGCGCTGCATCTCCGAGCTCTCGACGACCTCGGCCGTGAAGCCGGCGTTGCGCAGATGCTCGATCCAAGCGCCGCAGCAGCCGCAGCCGGGGTCGCGATGGACGACGATCCTCGTCAGCGGCTGCGCCGGCGAGGGCTGCAGGCTCGCCAGAAGCGCGGTCCCGGACAGGCCCGTGACGACGGCCCGACGCGTCAGCGATGTGCACATGGTAGCCGCTCCTTTGGCATCAGTTCCCTTGGCAGGAGACATGCACGGCCTCGCAGGCATGCACCTCGACGGTGACGTGGGAGAGCCCTGCGATTCCGGCAAGCCGCTGCTTGTAGTCCGACGGCGGCAGCGGCTCATGGGTGACGATCGACACGGTGACGCCGGTATGGCCGGGCCCCAGCCGCCACAGATGCAGGTCGGCGACCTTGTCGCCGCCCATTTCGAGGCGGTCGCGCAGCAGGGCCGCGAGCCGCGGATTGGGCACCATGTCGAGGAGCACGGCTGCCGCGGCGCGCAGCAGCCCCCACGACCAGTGCGCGATGACGATGGCGCCGAGCACGCCGATCAGGGGATCGAGCCAGACCCAGCCGAACAGGCGGCCTGCCAGCAGGGCCACGATGGCGAGCACCGACGTCAGCGCATCGGCCAGCACATGCATGTAGGCGGCGCGGATGTTGGTGTCGTGGCCGCCGGCATGGTGATGCGCATGGCCATGCCCGTGAGCGTGACCGTCGTGATGGTCGTCACGTCCGCCATGATCGTGATGATGATGGTCATGATGATCGTCGCCATGGTCATGACCGTGATGATCCTCGTCGAACAGCAGCCAGGCGCTGACGAGGTTCACGGCGAGCCCGATGAACGCCACGATCGTGGCTTCGGCAAACCGGATCGGCACCGGCGAGAGCAGGCGCGCGACCGACTCGTAGGCGATCATCAGCGCCACGACGGCGAGAATGAGCGCGCTGGCGAAGGCGGCGAGCTCGCCGAACTTGCCGGTGCCGAAGGAGAAGCGCGGATCGGCCGCGTGCCGGCGTGCGAACAGATAGGCCAGGGCCGAGATGGCCAGCGCCGCGGCATGGGTCGACATGTGCCAGCCGTCGGCTACCAGCGCCATCGACCCGAAGAGCGTGCCGGCGACGATCTCGGCGACCATCATGACCGCCGTCAGCGCCACCACCAGCCAGGTGCGGCGTTCGTGGCGCGCGTGCTTGGCGCCGAGAAAGACGTGGTCGTGCTGCCACATATGCATTGAGCCGACGTGCATTCTTGCCTCTCTGCCGGCGGCCATTTGTGGGCGGCCGCCCCGTTCAACTCGCGCCAGCGGCCGCTGATGGCAGGCGGCCCCGGGCCCGTCAAGAATCCCGCATAGGTCGATGCAAGCAACGCAATAAGCGCTGCAGGTCCCGTTGTCGCGCTCCCGGCGGGGAGGCATATCGCCGCCACGCCACGCCCTCCCGGGCCGCGCGGCAGGTCCCTCGAAGGGCTGCGTGCGGGCGGGGCGGCTCACTATTTTGCTGAAATCTGATGGACGGGCCGCAGCACGCGCCGCCGCTGCCGGCGGCTGTGCCGGACGCGGCGGTGCAAAGCGGGGAACACGGGCAAAGCGGGGAAAGCGGGCAAGGCGAGGAAAGCGGGCAAGCCGGGGACAAGGCTTGGCGCGGAGGCACGCGCCTCGCGGATCAGGAGGCCGCGCGTGCGCCGGCGGTCCGGAAGCGACGCGATGGCCACAAGCTGCCTGGACGGCGCATCGCGGCGAGATGGCCGCAGCCGATCTGCCGCCGCCGCCTCGGCGCGCAATTGTGATTTCGGCAGGGTCCGCGAACTGCCAACCATTCCGGGTGCCAGTGCGCATGAATCCCGGCCATCGCTGATGAAAGGTCGAAACCGTCAAGGGGGCTTCGTTTCCGATTCGCCAGTTGCGTCGAAACCGCTCACCGCGGGACGATGCAGGCCAGGCGCAGCAGCCGCTGCCGTGGCTCAGATCGAGCTCCTTCAGATACGCGCGCTCGATCTTGGCGGCGGCCACTTCGCACAGCAGGTCACTTGCACCCGGAACTGTTGCAGCCGGAACACCGTCCCAGGCAGTCGCTCGACGGGTGAAGGATGTTTAGGACTCTCGGGTTGTCGAAAAGTGCCTTTCGTGGGATATCAGCCCGTCGAACCGGAGCCGCCGCCCTTGCGACTGATGAACACCATCATCGCGCTTTTTTTCGCGTTCTCCATGGCGATCTTGCCGATCGCCGGGGCGCGATCGGCCATGGCGACGGGTCATCACCCCCAGGCCGCCGCCGTGCAGGATGCGGCCGGCCATGCGTCGGCGACGCATCATGACGCCGACCAGTCGACGGCCGCGACCGATGACTGCTCGGGCCATAAGGCTCCTGCCGGCAAGCAGGCCGGGTGCTGTGACATGGGCGCCTGTCATGCGTTCACCGCAGCGCCCGTGGCGACGTTCGTCTATGCCGCGGCGCCGGTCGGGAGCCTCGTCGAGCAGGGCGATGAGCAGGTCCGCGGCGAACTCTCCATCCGCATCGAACGGCCACCAAGAACCATGTGACCCAGGCGCGGGCGCGAAGCGCCCGCACGCACCGGCGCGTCCACTCGCCTGAAGGCGCCGCGCCACTGATTCGAACAGGTCACGTTCCGCGACAACACGCGTCACAAGCTCTGCGGGCCTTCGGGCCACGTCAGGCGGCCGCCGTGCAATTCGTGGGGCCTACCGTCCGGAGACGGACAGATGCCCAGACTGGCTTATCTCGCCTTTGCGTCGCTGACGCTGGGCGGCTGCGTGGCAACGCCGCCGCATCATCTCGTCGCGCCGGCCGATCCTTTCGTCCCGGTGCGTCCGCCCGCCTACGCAGCCGTCACCGCCGGCGTGAAGAACTACGAGGTCACCGGGCCGCGCGACTGGCGCGAGCTCAACCGCGAGGTCGCGCCCGGCGGCGGTGAGGGGGCCGAGAACCGCGGCATCGACACGACCATTCGCGCCAGGCGTGGCCGATGATGAGACGCCTCGCCATGACCCACCACAGCAAGAAAAGCAGGGCCGTTCGCCACGGACGCCTGTCGACGCTCTCCGGAATAGCCGGCTGCGCCCTGCTGCTCGGCGGTTGTGCGTCGTTTTCGCCGGACGCGGGCCTCTCGGTTGCGCAGGCGGTTACCTCCGCCGAGCTCAACAAGGACATCGTCAAGGTTGCCGACGACGCCCAGGCACTCGCGGTGCAGGACCGCGTCGAGGCGTTTCTGCGGCGGCCGTTGACGCCCGACGGCGCCGTCCAGGTCGCGCTCCTCAAGAACCGCGGCCTGCAGGCTTCGTTCAACGATCTCGGCGTGGCGGAAGCCGTCTACGTGCAGGCGACGCTGCCGCCGGCGCCGAGAATCTCATTGTCGCGGCTCGCCGGCAGCATGGAGCTCGAGATCGAGCGCCAGATCCTCATCGGGCTGTTCGAACTCGCCACCTTGCCGCAGCGCGCGGCGGTCGCCGAGCGGCGCTTCCGCGCTGCGCAATTCCGCACGGCGGAGGCGGTGCTGCGGCTGGCCGCCGAAACGCGACGCCAATATTACCGAACGGTCGCCGCCAACCAGCAGGTCGGCTTCCTGCAGGAGGCGCTTGCCTCGGCCGAATCGGCCTCCGAGCTGGCCCGGCGCCTCGGCGAATCGGGCGCGCTCAACAAGCTGCAGCAGGCGCGCGAGCATGCCTTTTACGTCGAGCTGGGGGCACAGCTGGCGCGCGCCCGAATCCAGCAGAAGGTCGAGCGCGAGCGCCTGATCCGGCAGCTCGGCCTGTGGGGCCGCGATGTCGACTTCCGTTTGCCGGGCAGCCTGCCGCCGTTGCCGGGCAAGCTCATGACGGCGCGGGACATCGAGCGGCGCGCCCTCGAGCGGCGCGTCGACCTCGAGGTGGCCCGGCTCGACCTCGAGGCGCAGGCGCGCCAATACGGCCTGAGCCAGGCGACCCGCTTCGTCAGCGACGTCGAGCTGGCCGGCATGAGCGTCTACGAAAGCAAGAAATCGGTCACCATCAACGACCTTGGCGAGACCGAGATCGAGAAGGAGAAGACCAACCGGCGCGGCATCGAGGTCGAGTTCCAGATTCCCATCTATGACTTCGGCGCGGCCAGCCTGCGCAACGCGCAGGAATCCTACATGGCGGCGGCCAATCGGCTCGCCGAGCGCGCCGTCAACGCGCGCTCGGAGGTGCGCGAAGCCTATCTGCGCACCCGCGGCAACTACGACCTCGCGCGGTATTATCAAAGCCGCGTCCTGCCGTTGCGCCGGACCATCCAGGACGAGGCGCTGCTGCAATACAGCGGCATGCTGATCGACGTGAACCAGCTGATCATCGATGCGCGCGCCCGCATCCTCAGCAACATCGACGCCATCAACGCCCGCCGCGACTTCTGGATCGCGGCCACCGACCTCAAGGCCGCCCTGGTGGGCGGCGGAGGCGGCGGTGGCGGCGAGAACGGCGGAGGAGCGGCGGTGGCGGCTGCCGGGGGCGGCGAAGCCGGCGGCCACTGACCAAGGGAGAACGGCGATGACCGTATCGCGAAGAGGTTTCATCGGCGCCGGCGGGCTCGC
>DATBIR010000206.1:0-36526 GCA_036556825.1 Beijerinckiaceae bacterium | reverse complement strand
GGCGCAAAGGCGGCGAGCACGAGAAACACGTTGGCCGGCAGGTGCGTGAACACCATCGTGTTGACGAGCCCGAAGCGCCCGGCGAGCGGCACCGCCGCGAAATACGAGAAGGCGGAGCAGAGCCCGGTGATGAAGAAGATGGCGCCGGTCGTGGCGACGTCGAGCCCGAAGCGATTGAACAGCCACAGGGCCAGCAGGGAATTGACGACGAAGCCGCCGCCGAAGGCGTCGAGCGAAAACAGCGCCGCAAGGCCGTAGACGCGTCGCCGCGAGGGGCCGAGGGGCGCGGCCGGCTTGTCGGCGTCGCCTTCGACCGCCGGCGAGAGCTGTCGGTAGATCAGGAAGGTGGCGATGCCGAGGGCGCCGTAAAACGCGAACATGGCGTCGACGATCATGCGGCGCTGCTCGCCGGTCTCGCCCCAGTCGACGACGCCGGCGAAGAGCGCCCCGACGGCGCCGACGACGGAGCCAATGAAGCTGTAGCGGGCGAAGACGGCCGTGCGGTCGCTCCCGCCTGCGGCTTGCGCCAGCAGCGTGTGCTCGAGCGGCAAGAAAACGCTCACGTCGCCGCTCGACGGGTTTAGGGTCCCCACGAAGGCGATCACGAGCAGCGGCCAGAAGGAGTCGGCGAGGGCGAAAGCGAGGCCTGTGGCCAGCATCAGGAAGCTGGCGGCAAGCAGCGCGGGGCGGCGCGCGACCCGGTGGGCGGACAGCCCGAGGGTGATCGTCAGAAGGGCCGAGCCGAGCAGGGTGGCGGTCGAGATGGCGCCGGTGGAGAAGGCGTCGAAGCCGCGCTGCGTGAGATGCACCGGCAGCAGCACCGCCACATAGCCGTCGCCAAAAGCCCGCAGCGCGCGGGCCCACAGAATCCGGCGTGCATCCGCGGTGGTTGCCATTCTCGTCCCCGCTTGCCCCTAAGCCCTCATTTGTCGTCGCCGGGCTTGACCCGGCAACCCACACCGCCGCTAATCGCGCCCACCACATCAACCGAACGCGGCTGCGCCCAACAGGCGTCGCTTGGATTGCCGGGTCAAGCCCGGCAACGACAATGGGGAAGACTGTGTCGAAGGGGCCGTTTCTTTTCGTCAGCGGACGTTGGGACAACGTCGTGTCTGTGGTCGACGTGGGCGCGGCCTTGCGGCCGGCCAACAATGGCACGCCGGCGGCGATCGTCAGCCAGGTGCGCGTAACGCCCGACATCGACGGCGGCGCCGGCGTGACCGAGCCGGCCAGCGGCCAGCCGGTCAGCCTCGTCATTGCCGCCGACGGGCGGCGCGCCTACGTGGTCAACCATTCCGGACGCGCCACCGCGGCCGCGGCAGCCGCCTTCCAGCACGGCCATCCCGGCACCGTCACGGTGCTCGACGTCGCCAAGGCGCTCGACCCCGTCAACCGCGGCACCGTCAACGCCATCGCCGACATCATCGACACGGGCACCGCCGGGCCCGTCGGCATCGCCCTGACGCCCGACCAGACGCATCTCGTCGTTTCCTCCGCCGAAGCGGCAGGTTCCGAGGACGGCGGCGATCGCATCACGCTGATCGACACAGCGTCGCGAAAGGTGGTGCGACAGGTGAAGCAGGCCCTTGCAAGCGAGAGTGAAGGCATGCCGCAGCCGAGCTCGCACCCGGCGCCGCATGCGAGCTACGGGCGGTTTCCGAACGCCAACGGCGTCGCCGTGAGTCCGCTGGGCGGCGGCACCATCGTCACCGGCAACGGCGGCACCGACGACGTCTCGGTGATCAGCCTGGCGCGTGCGCTGAAAGGTGAGGGAGCCGAACTGGCCCGCGTGCCGGTGCAGACGGGGCCGTTCGGCGTCGCCGTGAGCCCTGACGGCCGCCTGATCGCCGTGGCCTGCCGCGAGAACATGCGTACCGGCACGGAAGGCAACGCGATCTCGCTGATCGACCTCGCCCGCGCGATCAGCAATGTCGGCGACGCGGAGGTGGCGCGCGTGCGCGTCGGCACCGATCGGGCGGAGGAGGCGACGCGGCCATTCGCGGTCGCCTTCACGCGCGACGGCAGGAGCGTGCTGGCGAGCTGCTTCCGCAGCAACACGATCTCGCTGGTCGAGGTCGACAAGGCGCTCGCCGGCGCCCCGGCCGAGCGGCGCCTGCATGTGGCGACGCCGGACGGCGGTCCCGGGCGCCCGCGCGGCATTGCCATGCTGCCCGACGGCCGCCACGCGGCCGTGATCGGCGGAGCCAAGGCGGGGCCCGGCAGCAGCCTCGTCTGGATCGTCGACATCGAGCGCCTGGCGCCTGTGGGTTGCGTCACCGGCGTCGGCAACGAGTCCTATCTGCTCGACGTCCTGCCGGTCGCGTAGGACGGGGTGAGCGTCTCCACCGCCGTACCGAGGAGACTGGCGAAAACGTGTTGCACGACCTTCGTGCACCGTTGACGCACTTCGGCCCGCCTCTATGATCCTCCCAAGATAAAAAACGACAAAACACTTGGGAGGAATAGATGAAATTATCCCGTCGGGAGTTGATCGCCAGTAGTGCAACCCTTGCTTGCGGGCTCGCGGCCCGTGAGGTCGTCGCGCAGGCCGAGTGGAAGCCGACGCGGGAGGTCGAGTTCGTGATCCCGTTCGCGGTCGGCGGCGGCGCCGACCTGATGGCGCGCGTGATCCACAAGATCATCACCGAGGAGAAGCTGGTGCCGGTGCCCGTGGCGCTGGTGAACCGTCCCGGCGGCGGCGGCGCGGTCGGCATCGGCTATGTGGCCGCGAGCCGCAAGGCCGATCCGCACACGCTCGTCCTCGTCAACGGCTCGACGCAGATCACGCCGATCCTCAATCCCAGCGCCCGCACCCTCAGCGAGGTGCAGCCGGTCATGAACGTGATGCTCGACGACTTCGTATTCTTCGTGAAGGGCGACGCGCCGTGGAAGAGCGCCGCCGACTTCGCCAAGGACGCCAAGTCGAAGCCGCCCAAGACATATGCCTTCGCGACGGGCGGCACGACCGACGTCATGGCCGTGACCATCCTCGGCAAGGCGACGGGAACCGAATTGAACATGATCAGCTTCAACAGCGGCGGCGAGGCCCTGACGGCGCTGCTCGGCGGCCACGTGCACGCCGTGCTCGGCAATCCGCTCGAGTTCATGGGCCATCTCAAAAACGGCGCCATCCGCGCCATCGGCGTCTTCCGCGACAACCGCTTCTCCGAGATGCCGGACGTGCCGACCATGAAGGAGCAGGGCATCAACGCGCCCAATTTCCAGATGTGGCGCGGCGTGGCGGTGCCGAAGGGCGCGCCCGAGAACGCGGCCCGCTACTGGGAAGGCGTGCTGCAGAAGGTCGTCGCTTCGCCGCAATACAAGGCCTACATCCGCGAGAACGTCGCCTCCGAGGCGCCGATCCCCGGCCAGGCCTTCGAAAAATTCCTGGCGGAGCAGGAGCGGCTGTACCGCGATCTCCTCGGCAAGTAGGCGGCGTCATGCGGGGGCGCGTGATCAACGGCGATGTCGGGCTCGCGCTCGTCTTCGCCGCCCTCGGCATCGTCTGGATTTTTGGCGCGACGGGCCTGCCCTTCTGGCAGGGCTTCGCGCCGGAATCCGGCTTCCTGCCGCTCTTTTACGGCATCCTGCTGGTCGGCCTCGCGGCGGCCGTGCTCGTGATGCGCTTGCTCGATGCGGACGTGGCCGCGTCGGAGCAGCCGGCGCGAAAGCCGCTCGTGGTCCTGGCTGCGCTCACCGCCGCGGTGGTCGGCGTCGAGCCGGCCGGCTTCGGTCCGTCGGTGTTCCTGCTTCTCGCCTTCCTGTTCGCCGTGGTGGAGCGCCTTCCGGTGCTGCGCTCGCTGGTCGTCGCCGGCGCGACCACGGCGGTGCTGATCCTGATCTTCAAGAGCTGGCTCGGCGTGCCGTTGCCGACCGGGCCGCTCGGGGTGTGACATGGGACCGTTCCTCGATCTGCTGCAAGGCTTCGGCTCGGCGCTCACCCCGGCCAATCTGGCGATGTGCTTCGCCGGCGTTCTGCTCGGCCAGATGGTCGGCATCCTGCCGGGCATCGGCCCCTCCGCCGCCATCGCCCTGCTGCTGCCTTTGACCTACGGCTCGACGCCGACGGCGGCGATCATCATGTTCGCCGGCATCTATTACGGCGCGCAATACGGCGGCACGCTCACCTCGGTCCTGGTCAGCGTGCCGGGCGAGTCGAGCACCGTGATGACCAGCATCGACGGCTACCAGATGGCGGTGCAGGGGCGCGCCGGCGTCGCCCTCGGCATCGCGGCCATCGGCTCGTTCGTCGCCGGCACGCTCGGCACGCTCGGCCTCATGTTCCTGGCGCCGCCCCTGGCGCGCGCCGCCCTCGCTTTCGGCCCTCCCGAATATTTCGCTCTCGTCGTGCTCGGGCTGACGGCGCTGGCGGCGGTCGGCTCGTCCGTCGTGAAGGGTCTCGCCACCGGCGTCGCCGGCCTTCTGTTCGGCACCATCGGCATCGATCCGCAGACGGGCGTCTCGCGTTTCGATTTCGGCCAGGTGTGGCTGCTCGACGGGATCGAATTCATCGTCCTCACGGTGGCGCTGTTCGGCGTCGGCGAGGTGCTCGGGAGTTGCACGACGGGAACCGTGCGCCCGATCCTGCACGTGAAAAAGGTGCTGCCGAGCCGCGACGACCTGCGCGCCAGCTGGCGGCCGATCCTGCGCGGCAGCGGCATCGGCTTCGTCATCGGCGTGCTGCCGGCCACCGGCGCGACCATCGCCTCGTTCGTCGCCTACATCGTCGAGAAGAAGCTCGCGCGCGATCCGTCGCGCTTCGGGCGTGGCGCCATCGAGGGCGTCGCCGGGCCGGAAGCGTCCAACAATGCCGCCGCCGCTGGCGCCATGGTGCCGATGCTGTCGCTCGGCGTGCCGGGTTCCGGCACGACGGCCGTGATCCTCGGCGCCCTGATCATGTTCGGACTGCGCCCCGGCCCTGAGATGTTCGACAAGAACGCGCAGCTTGTCTGGGCGGTGATCGCCAGCATGTATATTGGCAACGTGATCCTGCTGGTCATGAACCTGCCGCTCGCCGGGCTGTTCGCGCAGATGCTGCGGATTCCCTACCGGTGGCTCTATCCGCCCATCCTGGCCCTGTGCTTGGCCGGCGTGTTCTCGCAATCCAACAGCCTCGAGGATTGCTGGCTGCTGATCGGCTTCGGGGCCCTCGGCTGGCTCATGAAGCTGTATGACTGGCCGGCGGCACCCATGATCCTGGGGCTCGTGCTCGGCCCGTTGTTCGAGACCTCCCTGCGCCAGTCGCTGACGCTTTCGCACGGCAGCAGCCTGATCTTCCTTTCGCGCCCGATCTCCGGGGTGCTGCTCGTGGCGGCGCTCGTCGCGGTGCTGGCGCCGACCCTGATGCGGCTGGCCGGCCGCAGCCGGGCGCTCGCGCGAGCGTGAAGACGGGGACGATTGCCACGCTGCCGTGCGGCATCTAACCAGCCGTCCGGCGGGGCTTGGCCCCCCTGTGACAATGCTCATCCGCCTCGCTAGTCTGGCTTCTCTTTAGACGTATTTTCTTCGGCGAAGCGGACCTCACTTCGCCGGAAAATGCTCTAAGCTCGCCCCATTCAGACGACCCGACCGGGCGTCATCCAGGAGACATGCATGAAGTCCTCTCACACGGTTTCGCGGTGGCTGGCCGGGTCCGGCCTCGCGGCGGTCATCACCCTGGGCGCGGCGGCGGCGCAGCCCGCGCCCGAGTTCCAGCCGCAGGTCGGGCAGGCGGGCAAGGACGTGATCTGGGTGCCGACGTCGCAGGCGCTGGTCGACAAGATGCTCGACATGGCCAAGGTCACGCCGAACGACTTCGTGATTGACCTCGGCTCCGGCGACGGCCGCACCGTGATCACCGCGGCCAAGCGCGGCGCCAAGGCGCTCGGCATCGAATATGACCCGCGCATGGTGGAGCTGTCGCAGCGCAACGCCGTCAAGGAAGGCGTGACCGACAAGGCGACCTTCATGAAGGCCGACCTGTTCGAGAGCGACTTTTCGCAGGCGACGGTGATCACCATGTTCCTGCTGCCCGAGATCAATCTCAAGCTGCGCGACCGCATCCTCGACCTCAAGCCGGGCACCCGCATCGTCTCCAACAGTTTCAGCATGGGCGACTGGGCGGCGGACGAGACCGCCGAGGCGGTCGAGGGCTGCACGTCCTACTGCAAGGCGCTGCATTGGATCGTTCCGGCCAAGGTGGACGGAACCTGGGACACGCCCGCCGGCGAGCTCGTGCTCGAGCAGAAATACCAGCAGGTCTCCGGTGTTCTGAAGAACGGAAACGTCGTCGCTCCGGTCATGGACGGCAAGCTCAGCGGCGATCAGATCACCTTCACGGCCGGCGGCACGCGCTATTCCGGCAAGGTGCAGGGCGCCACCATCGAGGGCAGCGGCGGGTCGGGTGCCTGGCGGGCCACGAAGAAGTAGCTGCATCGCATAAAGCCGGCGCCGCATGACCCCGAGGACCAACCAGCGCATCGACGGCGCGCGGCTGTGGGGCAGCCTCATGGACATGGCGGCGATCGGCGCCACGCCGAGAGGCGGCGTGCGCCGGCTCGCCCTGAGCGATCTCGACGCCGAGGCGCGCGCGCTGTTCAGGACGTGGTGCGAAACGGCCGGCCTCAGCGTGCGCGTCGACGCCGTCGGCAACATGTTCGCGCGTCGCGAGGGCCGCGATCCGGCACGGCCGCCGGTTCTATTCGGCAGCCATCTCGACAGCCAGCCGTCGGGCGGCAAGTTCGACGGCGCGCTCGGCGTCCTCGCCGGACTCGAGGTCGTGCGCACGCTCAATGACCTCGACATCGTTACCGAAGCACCGATCGAGCTTGTCAACTGGACCGACGAGGAAGGTTCGCGCTTCGGCCACAGCCTGATGGGCTCCGGGGTTTGGTCCGGCGTCTACGAGTTGGACAAGGTGGTGACGTTCACCGATCTCGACGGCGTGAGCGTCGGCGCGGCGCTCGACGCCACCGGCATACGCGGATCCGAGGAGGCGAAACAGTTTGCGGCTGACGCCTATTTCGAGCTGCATATCGAGCAGGGCCCGATCCTCGAGCGCGAGCGCAAGATGATCGGCATCGTCACCGTCGCCCAGGCGCAGATCTGGTACGATGCGGTCGTCACCGGACAGGACGCTCATGCCGGCACGACGCCGCCGTCGACGCGCAAGGACGCGCTCGTCTGCGCGGCCCGCATCATCGACCTGGTCGACTGCCTGATGCGCGCCCGCGGCGAGGACGGGCGCGGCACCGTCGGCCAGCTGTCGGTGCTGCCCAACAGCCGCAACGTGATCCCCGGCGAGGTGCGTTTTTCCGTCGAGTTCCGTCATCCCAGCGGCCATGAGATCGAGCGCCTCGACGCGACCTTCGCGCGCGAGGCGCAGATCATCGCCGAGGCGTGCGACGTGTCGCTGACGCTGACGCCGCTGTTCACGCTGCCGGCGCAGCAGTTCGATCCGGGCTGCGTCGCGCTCGTGCGCGAGGCAACGGCCAGGCTCGGCCTGCCGGCGCGCGACATCGTTTCCGGGGCGGCGCACGATGCCGTGCACGTGGCGCGCTGCCTGCCGGCCGCGATGATCTTCACGCCTTGCAAGGACGGCCTTTCGCACAACGAGGCGGAAAGCATCTTGCCCGAGGAGGCCGAGGCCGGCTGCCAGGTCCTGTTCGAGGTGGTGGTGGCGCGCGCCAACGCGCCGCGTCTGGACGGAGGGCCGGCGTGAGACCGGGGGAGGCGGGCGGCCGATCCGCTCTGACGATCGATCTCTCCGGCAGAACGGCCCTGGTGACCGGCGCCTCGGGCGGGCTCGGCCGCCATTTCGCCGGCGTGCTCGCCGCCGCCGGCGCCACGGTCGCCGTGACCGCGCGCCGGCGCGAGCTGATCGAGGAGGCTTGCGCGGAGATCGCGCGCGGCGGCGGGGCCGCGATTCCCGTGGTGATGGATGTCGGCGACCATGCCTCGGTCCAGGCCGCCACGGCGGAAGCGGCGACGGCGCTCGGCCGCCTCGACATCGTCGTCAACAATGCCGGCATCGCCGTCCCCGGGTCGTTCCTCGACCTCGCGGAGGAGGAATGGGACCGCGTCGTCGATACCAACCTCAAAGGCACGTTTCTGGTCGCCCAGGCGGCGGCGCGGCGCATGCGCAAGCAGGGCTCGGGCGGCGCCATCGTCAACATCGCCTCGATCCTCGGCCTGCGCGTCGCCGGCCTCGTGCCGGCCTACGCGGTCTCGAAGGCCGGTGTCGTGCAGCTCACCAAGGTCATGGCGCTCGAGCTGGCGCGCTACGGCATCCGCGTCAACGCCCTGTGCCCCGGCTACATGGAGACCGACCTCAACCGCGAGTTCTTTGCGAGCGAGGCCGGGCAGGCCCTGATCCGGCGCATCCCGCAGCGCCGGCTCGGCCGCCCCGAAGAGCTCGACGGGCCGTTGCTGCTGCTCTGCTCCGACGCCGGCTCGTACATCACCGGCGCCACGCTCGCGGTCGACGGCGGCCACCTCGTGTCGTCGCTGTAGGGTCGCGAGTGGCGAGTCCCGCATAACGCGCAGCGGAGAGGATCCCGAGGCTGTTCCCCTTCCGTGGTTCCTGTTCGCTATTCGTCATTCGCCCGTTTAGGATCGCCCCATGGATTTCACCATTCCCGTCGAGATCGAAGGGCTGCGTGCGCAGGTCGCGGCCTTCGTCGAGCGCGAGCTGATTCCGCTGGAGGGCGAGCGCGGAAGTTACGACCCGTACGACAACATCCGCCTCGATCTGCTCGAGAGAATGCGCGCCAAGGCGAAGGGCGAGGGGCTGTGGTGCCTGCAGCTCAAGCCCGAGACCGGCGGGCGCGGGCTCGGCAAGGTCGGCATGGCGGTCTGTTACGAGGCGATGAACCGCTCCATCTTCGGGCCGGTCGTGTTCAACTCGGCGGCGCCCGACGACGGCAACATGATGGTGCTCGAGGCGACCGGCACGCCGGCCCAGAAGGAGCGCTGGCTCGCGCCCATCGTGCGCGGCGAGGTGCGCTCCGCCTTCGCCATGACCGAGCCGCATCCCGGCGGCGGCTCCGACCCGTCGATGATCAGGACGCGCGCGGAGAAGCGCGGCGACGTCTATGTCGTGCACGGCCGCAAATGGTTCATCACGGGCGCCGGGGAGGCCGCGCATTTCATCCTCGTGGCGCGCACCTCTGACGACCCGCGTCACGGCCTCACCGCGTTCCTGTTCCACAAGGACCAGCCCGGCTGGCGCATCGTGCGGCGTATCCCGATCATGGGGCCGGAGGAGCACGGCGGCCATTGCGAGCTCGAATTCGACGGCCTCGAAATTCCGGCCGAGAACATTTTGCTCGGCGAGGGCCAGGGCATGAAACTCACGCAGATCAGGCTCGGGCCGGCGCGGCTCACGCATTGCATGCGCTGGCTCGGCCTCGCCAAGCGCAGCGTCGAGATCGCGCGCGATTACGCCGCGCGCCGCGAAGGGTTCGGCGTCAGGCTCAAGGACCGCGAAAGCATCCAGATGATGCTCGGCGGGCTCGCCATGGAGATCGAGATCGGGCGGCTGCTCGTGATGAAGGCGGCCTGGGAGCTCGACCGCGGCGGCTTCGCGCGCAAGGAAGTGTCGATGGCCAAGAACCACGTCGCCGGCCTGCTCCATAAGGCCGCCGACACCGGCATCCAGATCAACGGCGCGCGCGGCTACTCGAAAGACACCGTGCTGGAATGGATCTACCGTTACGCCCGGCAGGCGCGACTGGTCGACGGTGCGGACGAGGTGCACCGCATGGTGCTCAACCGCTTTCTCGACCAGGAGGGGTCCGACTTCTGGACCTGGACGGCCAAGGGCTGATTGTCTGGAGCAATCATGATCGGGGAAAGGTCGTCATGAACGCCGAGCGCCACCTCGCCAGGCGCGCCGCCAATTTCCAGCCGCTGACGCCGCTCGACTTCCTGCAGCGCACCGTCGCCATCTATCCCGAGCGCACCGCCGTGATCTGGCGCGACCGGCGCTGGACCTACCAGGATTTCGCCGGCCTCGTCGGCCGCTTCGCGGCGGTGCTGCGCAGCGCCGGCGTGCGGCGCGGGGACGTGGTCTCCGTCATGGCGCCGAACCGCCCGGAGATGCTCGCCGCGCATTATGCCGTGCCCATGCTGGGGGCCGTGCTCAGCACCATCAACACGCGCCTCGATGCCGACACCGTCGCCTATATCCTGGACCATTCCGAGAGCCGCCTGATCCTCGCCGATCCGACCTGCCTCGTCGCGGCGCGAGAGGCGGCCGCTCGGGCCGGCACGCGCCTGATCGCGCTGGACGGCGATGGTCAGGCTGCGCACGCAGACACTTTGGACGGCCTTCTGGCGGCGGCCGGTCCGGAGCCGCTCGCATGGCCGGACGTCACGGACGAATGGCAGCCGGTCTGCCTCAACTACACGTCCGGCACGACGGGACGGCCCAAGGGCGTCGTCTACCACCATCGCGGCGCCTATCTGAACGCCATCGGCAACGTGCTCGCGCTCGGCTTCAGCCACGACACGACCTATCTATGGATCCTGCCGATGTTCCATTGCAACGGCTGGTGCCACACCTGGGCGGTGACGGCCGCGGGCGGCACGCATGTGTGCCTCGACAAGATCGATGCCACGCTGATCTTCGGAGCCATCGAGGCGCACGGGGTCACACATTTCTGCTGCGCGCCGGTGGTCCTCTACATGCTGCTCAATCATTCCGGGCGGCCGCTGGCGCCGACGCAGCGGCGCATCACCATCGGCACCGGCGGCGCGGCGCCGACGAGCGCGCTGATCGAGGCGCTCGATGCCCTCGGCATGGATCTCGTGCATCTCTACGGTCTCACCGAGTCCTACGGACCCGCGACGCTGTGCGCCCTGCGCGACGACTGGGGCCTCGAGACCTCTGCCGACAAGGCGCGCGCGCTGGCTCGGCAGGGCGTGCGCCACGTGACCGCCAGCCGGGTGCGCGTCATCGGCGAGACTGGCGAAGACGTGCCGCGCGACGGCGCAACGCTCGGCGAGATCGCTCTCGCCGGCAACACGCTGATGGCGGGCTATTTCAAGGACGAGGCGGCGACCGAGAAAGCCTTCGCCGACGGCATCTTCCACACCGGCGACCTCGCCGTGATGCATGCCGACGGCTACGTCGAGATCAAGGATCGGGCCAAGGACATCATCATCTCGGGCGGCGAGAACATTTCCAGCCTCGAGGTCGAGACCGTGCTGCACCGCCATCCCGCCGTGCTGCTCGCGGCAGTCGTCGCCGGCCCCGATCCGAAATGGGGCGAGGTGCCGTGCGCCTTCATCGAGGTGAAACCCGGCATCGCCCCGCCGGCCCCGGAGGAGCTGACGGCGTTCTGCCGCGAGCGCCTCGCCGGCTTCAAGGTGCCGCGGAAATTTCTGTTCCGCGAGCTGCCCAAGACCGCGACCGGCAAGATCCAGAAATTCGAGCTCCGCTCGGAGCTCAAGTCGGAAGGTTAGGCAATGTGTGGCGCCACCAGTGGCCAATCCAAATTGTCATCGCCGGGCTTGACCCGGCGATCCATTATGCCGGTTGAGCTGGGTGGAACCGTCATGGATGGCCGGGTCAAGCCCGGCCATGACACTCGATAGGGGTATGAGGCGTGGAGCAGCGCGCCGAACACCTCGACTTCGATCCTGCGACGCTCGGCACGTATCTGCAGCGCGCGTTGCCGGAGGGATGCGACGACCTGCATATTGAGCGCGTACCCGGCGGGCAGTCGAACCCGACCTTCTTCGTGACCTGCGGCACGCGGCGCCTGGTGCTGCGCAAACAGCCAGCGGGCGAGTTGCTGCCGTCGGCGCACGCGGTCGACCGCGAATACCGGATCATGACGGCGCTCGCCCGCACCGACGTGCCGGTACCACGCACCGTCCTGTTCTGCGACGACCGCAGCGTCGTCGGTACGCCGTTCTACCTGATGGAGCGGCTCGATGGCCGCGTCTTCGCCGACTGCGCCTTGCCGGGCGTGGCGCCGCACGAGCGCCGGCTCATGTACGGCTCGCTGGCGCGCACGCTCGCCGCCCTCCACAACCTCGATCCGGCCGGCATCGGACTCGCTGACTACGGCAAGGCCGGAAATTATTTTGCGCGCCAGATCGCGCGCTGGACGCGGCAGTGGGAGCTGTCGCGCACCGGCGACAACGCCGATATCGCGTATCTGATCGACTGGCTGCCCCGCCACATTTCCGGGGACGACGAGACCGCGGTCGCGCATGGCGACTACCGCATGGGCAACGTGATGTTCCACGCGCGCGAGCCGCGCGTGATCGCCGTGCTCGACTGGGAGCTGTCGACGCTCGGCCATCCGCTCGCCGATCTCGCCCACAGCTGCATCGCCTGGCATTCGCGCCCCGATGAATATTGCGGCCTGATCGGCCTCGATCTCGCGGCCCTCGGCCTTCCGAGCGAGGCGGACTACACCGCTGCCTATTACGACGCGGCGCACCGCGACGCGCGCATGACGCATTTCCATCTCGCCTTCGCACTGTTCCGCTTTGCGGTGATCTTCGAGGGCATCGCCGCGCGCGCCAAGGCCGGCACCGCCGCCGCCGCCAACGCCGCGGAGGTGGGGCACCTCGCCGTCAATTTCGCCCGCCGCGCAAGGGAAGTGATCGGGACCTGATCCTTTCCCGAACGGGAGAGGGAGTGAGCGTCAGAAATTGATGCCGAGCCAGGTCCTCACCTGGTCGTGCAGGTCGCCGGTGAAGGCGTCGGGCGGGCCGGCGGCGGTGATCTCGCCGAGGCTCAGCACGTAGATGTAGGCGGACATCTTCACCACGCGCCGCACGTTGTGGTCGACCAGCAGGATCGCCGTGCGTTGCGCCGCGAACAGGTCGATCCAGTGGTAGACCTCTTCCGCAACCTTCGGCGCAAGCCCGATGCTCGGCTCGTCGATCAGGCACAGGCGCGGACGCACGAGATACGCCTTGGCGAACTCGACCATCTTCTGCTGCCCGCCCGACAGGTCGCCGGCCTTGGCGCTGCGGCGCGCGCGCAGCGGCGGAAACTTTTCCAACATGTCCTCGAAACGCGCGTCGAGTTCGGCCTTTGTCGGGCTGCCGAATGCACGCGACAGATGCTCGAGCGGCAGGCGCAGGTTGTTCTCCACGCTCATATAGGGGAACAGGCTCGATTCCTGCGGGATGTAATAGATGCCGTGATCGATCACGCGATGCGGCGCAATGCCGGTGATGTCCTTGCCGTCGAGGAGGATGGCGCCGGACTTCGGGCGCAGGAACCCGCAGATGGTCTTCATGATCGTCGACTTGCCGGCGCCGTTGAGGCCGATCAGGCCCGTGACCGCGCCTTCCGCGACCGACACGTTGACGGCGCGCAGGATGTCGATGTCGGCGACGTAGCCGGCGGTCACGTCCTTGACCGTGAGCAGCGCGCTCATGCCGCCGCCTCGCCGAGATAGGCCTCGATCACCACGGGGTCGGTGAGCACGGCGCGGGTGCTCTCGTCGGCGATCACCGCGCCCGCGTTCATGCAGACGCAGCGCGGGCACAATTCGACGATCACCGGCATGTCGTGGCTGACCAGGATGAATGTCTGGCCGGCGGCATGGCGGCGGCGGATGAATCCGGCCATGATCTCCTTCATGGTCGGATGCACGGCGGCGAAGGGCTCGTCGAGCAGCGCGATGCGCGGCGGCACCATGAAGCAGGAGCCGAATTCGAGCAGCTTGAGCTGGCCGCCGGACAGGTGGCCGGCGTCGAGGCTGATCACGCGCGTCAGCGACAGATCGTCGAGCAGTTGGCGCGCGCGCCTGTCCGCGTCCGCCTGCGTGAGTCCGAGTGCACAGCCGGCGACGAGCAGGTTGTCGAGGACGCTCATGCGCGGAAAGACGCGCGTGAGCTGGAACATGCGCAGCATGCCCAGTCGCGCCAGCCGTTCGGGGCGCAGCCCCGCGATCGGGCGCCCGTCGAGCGTGACCGTGCCGGCATCGGGCGCGAGATGGCCGCTGAGGATATTGAGCAGCGTCGTCTTGCCGGAGCCGTTCGGGCCGATCAGGCCGACGAGCTCGCCCACCTCGACGTCGAAACCGGCGCCGTCGAGCGCCTTGAGGCCGCCGAAGTGTTTCGTCACGCCGCTGATCGACAGGCAGGGCATGGACGCTCCTATTCCGCCGGCGCCGGCGCGGGCGGCACCGGCTGCTGCCTGCGGCCAAGGGCCTGGCGCAGCAGGCCCCAGAGCCCTTCGCGGAAGAAGCGCCCGAACAGGATCACGAGGAACGCGAACACGACCAGCTGGTAGCCGCCGACGTCGCGCAGGAACTCGGACGTGACGTAGACCAGGAAGGCGCCGCCGACCGGCCCGACGAGGGTGCCGAGGCCGCCGATTACCACCATGCTGATGATGATGCCGGTCTGCGAGATCAGCCCCAGCTCGGGACTCACGAGCTGCGCAAAATGCCCGTAGAGCGCGCCCGCCAGGCCGCTGATCGCGGCACTCAGCGCGAAGGCGTTGGTCTTCCACAATACGATCTTCACGCCGCGGCTTGCCGCGGCGATCTCGTCGTCGCGGATGGCTTGCAGATAGAGCCCGGCGCGCGAGCGCAACAGCGCAAACAGCCCGACCTGCACGAGCCCGAGCACGCACAGCACCAGATAGTACCAGGCGAGCCGGTCGTTGAGCAGCCCGGGCACGTTGAGACCGAGGTCGCCGCGCGTGAACTCGATCGAGTTGCTGATCACGAGGCGCATGATCTCGGCGAAGGACAATGTCGTGAGCGCGAGATAGGGGCCGCGCAGGCGCATCACGATGCGCCCGAGCACGAGCCCGATGAGTGCGGCGACGACGATCGCTGCCGGAATGCCGACGGCAGGCGGCGCGCCGAGGTGGTAGGCCAGGAGCCCGGTCGTGTAGGCGCCGATCATGCCGAAGGTAGCCGGCGCCAGCGAGAACTGGCCTGTATAGCCGGCGAGCAGGTTCCACGCCGCCGCCAGCATTGCGAAATACATCGACACGATGATGACGCCGCGCCAGTATTCGTTGCTCACGAAGGCCGGCAGCAGCCCAACCACGGCGAGGATGCCGAGCGAGACGGTGAATTCGGTGCGAAGGCGGGCTCGCGTGCCGATCTGGCTGCCGTTGCGCATCACACCTCGCGCGCTTTTTCGCCGAACAGGCCTTGCGGCCGGAACAGCAGGAACAGGATCAGGATGACCAACCCGAACGTGTCGCGGTACTGGTAGGAGAGGTAGACGCCGCCAAAGCTTTCGAGGACCCCGAGGAGCAGGCTGGCGATGATGCTGCCCGGCACCGAGCCCATGCCGCCGAGCACGACGATCACGTAGGATTTGATCGCCGGAAAGACGCCGACGTCCGGGGTCGGGTTGAAGATGTTGGCGAGCAGGGCGCCCGAGACCGCGGCGAGGCCGCCGGCCAACGCGAAGACGATGGCGCTCGCCTTGGCGGGGTCGATGCCGGCGAGGGACGCGCCGAGCCGGTTCTGCGCCACCGCCTGGATCTGGCGCCCCCAATACGAGAAGCGGATCACGAGCGCGACGGTCACGATCACGGCGACGGCGACGATCGCCGCGATCAGGCGGTGGCCGCTGATCAGGATCGGCCCGAGCGACATGCGCGAGATGCCGACCAGCGCCGGGCCCTTGTAGGCATAAGGTCCGATGATCTTGTCGACGAGGTTGATCAGCAGGAGCGACAGGCCGAAGGTGACGATGACTGCGTATTCGTCACGCATCAGCCCCCATGACGTGTAGCCGGCGTAAAGCGGCCGCATCAGCAGCCGCTCGACGACGAGGCCGACGAGCATGCCGAGGAGCAACGCCAGCGGCAGCGCCAGCCATGGCGACAGCCCGAGCATCAGCGCCGCCAGCGTGTAGGCATAGGCGCCGACCATGTAGAACTCGCCATGGGCGAAGTTCACGACCTTGAGGATGCCGAAGATCAGCGAGAGCCCGATCGCCATCAGCGCGTAGAACGTGCCGATGATCAGGCCGTTGATCGCGAGGTCGAGCGCGAGCATGCGGGGAGCGCGGAAGGAGGGCAGGGCGGGAGACGCCGCGCGTCTCCCGCGGTTAGCGGCGGGTGCCGGTTACTTCACCTTCTCGATGCGCGACATGTCGAGCGGCTTGCCGGGATCCTGCACCAGCTTGGTGTCGGCGATCGGCTGCTTCACCGCCGTGATCTGGAAAGTCACATAGGGGATGTCCAGCCACTGATGGTATTTGAAGCCCGATTTTTCGGACGAGAACGTGATCTCGCCGCGCGTGCCGGTCCACTTCATCTTCTCCAGGGCGCCGATCATCGCCTTCGGATCGGTCGACCCGGCCGCCTTGACCGCCTCGGCAACGATGAACAGGCTGTCGGCCGCCTGGAACAGCAGCCGGTTCGGCTCGTGCTTGGTCTTCGTCGTGTAAGCCTCGGCGACCTTCTTGCCGAGATCGGGCAGCGGCATCTTCGGATGATAGAGCCCGAACACGAGCATGCCCTTGGCTGAATCGGTCACGTTCTGCCAGAAATCCGGATAATCGGCGATGCCGGAGGCATCGTAGAGCCAGGTCTTGGCGCTCGGCGCGATGCCCTGCTCGTAGAGCTGGTTGATCAGGATGTAGGCCGCCGGCGGCAGCATGATCTCGACGATCGCGTCCGGTGGATTGGCCCTCAGGGGCAGCAGGGCCGGCAGAAAATCTTTTCCGGCTCGGTCGAGCGTCTCGTATTTGTAGTCGATGCCGGGCGCCCGCTCCTTGATCTGGTCGCCGAGCAGCTTGGCGAGGCCGACGCCGTAATCGGTGTTCTCGCAGAAGGCGATGACGCGCTTGGCGCCGAGCGCCTTCATGGTGTCGGCCATGGCGATGGCGACGCGGCTGTTGTAGTTGCCTGGGTTGAACACCTCGGCATAGCCCTTCTCACGCACCACATCCGACCACGCGTTGGTGTTGACGTAGGGGACGCCGTAGCGGTGCGCCACCTCGATGCCGGCGAGCGCTGCCGAGCTCTGATGCTCGCCGACCACCGCCGCGACCTTGTCGCGCGTAACCAGCTTCTCGACCGCGGCGCGCGCCTTCTCGGGAATGCCCTGGGTGTCCTCGAAGACGAGTTCGATCGGTCGACCGAGGACGCCGCCGGCGTCGTTGATCAGCTTGGCAGCGACCTCGACGCCGTCCTTGACTTGCGTGCCTTGCGAGACGGAGCCGGGCGGCGACTGGGCGATGGTAACGCCGACCTTGATGGGATCGGCGGCAGACGCGGCGGTGCCGGCCAGCAGTCCTGCGGCCAGCGTGGCGAAAGCCATGCGACGAGACAACATCCTGACGTTCCTCCGAAAAGGCTGGTGGTCCAGCTCGCTTTGTCGGCGAAACGTTAGTGGAGCGACAGGCGACGGTCGAGACCAAAAATGCCGCTTCGACAGAAGTCGAACGCTCCCGGTCCTGGCCTGCGGGGACGCGGTCCGGCGGGCGGGCTTGCCAGACCGGGCGGCCGGCTGGAATACTCCGCCGCCCGCCAGGGCAGGGCGGTGATCCAGGGAACAACCAGCCATGGTCCGTGCATTCCTTCGCGCCGGCGCCCTCGTGGCGTTGCTGACAGCGTCTCCGGCGCTCGCATTCAACGACCCTCTGAGCCGCGGCCCGCTGGCCGACTTCCTAAACATCTTCGTGCAGCAGCCGGTTCCGCGGCAGGTCGTGGCATGGCGCGGCGGCCATGCGCGCGGAACCGTCGTGATCTCGACCAGCCGGCGCCGGCTTTATTACGTGCTCGGCAACGGACAGGCGATTCAGTACGGGGTCGGCGTCGGCCGCCAGGGCTTCACCTGGTCCGGCACCAAGATCGTCTCGATGAAGCGTGAGTGGCCCGACTGGCGGCCGCCGGCGCAGATGCTGCGGCGCCGGCCGGACCTGCCGCGGCACATGCGCGGCGGCATCGATAATCCGCTCGGCGCGCGCGCCATCTATCTCGGCTCGAGCCTGTACCGCATCCACGGCTCGAACGAGCCCGACACGATCGGCGCGGCGGTATCGTCGGGCTGCATCCGCATGACCAACCGCGACGTGATCGATCTTTACGAGCGCGTCAGGATCGGCACCAAGGTCGTGGTGCTGCAATAATCAAAGGCACTCGGCAGCGGTCGAGGAACCTGCTGCCGACTGCCTGCAGCCGATCCTCCGGCGCGGAATAGCCCGCGTGGCGTGAAAGCGCTTACGCGGCGCGGTTCAGCCGCGCGGCCGCCTTGGCAGGTCCGGTGAGAACCTCGGCCGCCTCGTTCGCGACCTTCGCCGAGGCCTCGGCGATCTGGCGGCTGTTGTCGACAATGTCCTGCATGTTGTCGCGCACGAGCTGCGTCTGTGCGGCGACCAGGTCCTGCATGGTGCGGCACGAGGCGAGGGTCTCGATCGCTTCGAGGTTCCGCTGCAGGCGGCTCTGCGCCAGGCTCATCCACTCGCGCGAGATCTCCTGGAAGCCGCGCGCCAGCACCGTGCCGCATTCGGTCACTGCTTCGAGATTGCGCGTCGACTGGCGCGCCAGCTCCTCACCCTGCTCACTCGAGAGGCCGAGGGTCCGGCCGAACTGATCGGCGGCCCGGCGCAGCGTTTCCGTCGCGGTCTCGGCGGCGACGCGCAGGGTTTCCTGCGTCGTCTCGGCCGCCTGCCGGGCCGTGTCGGCCATATGCCGCGCGCCGTCTCTTGCGGACTCGATTGCCGCGAGGTTCTGCGCCTTGATGTCCTTGTTCGATGCCGCCATCACGGTCCTCCCTGATTCGCCGATCAGGCCTTCTGTGGTTCGCGCCAAAAGCGCCTTTTTCGCGTCGCGCCGGCCCCGCCCTCTGTGCATGTCAGTGGACAGCTGGCGACAGCATCCGCCATGGCCACGCTTGCCGCCGGTCCGAGCCCTCCCCAGTCCGGTAAAGCCAAGCTGGAACCCAGCCAGCATTGGAGGCGTTCAACTCACATGTTGTGGGTTGGCGGCGAGTAACGATGATGAAGCTCGACACTAGAACGACCGAGGACAGAGAAGGCGCCAACGAGTCTCTGATGTTCATCCTCGGAGTAACCGTCGGCGCTGCGGTTCCGTTGCTGATCATGGCGGCGACCTGATTCACCGCCAGGCGCGGCGTTACGGTGAAAACGCTGCCTGATTCCTGACCACCTCCAACCTTTACAATTTCTTCTATCCCCGGATCGGGTCGAGGACATCGGCCTGACCGCGATCTTCGCTGTCCGCTGGTTGACACGGAGGCTTGATCGCAACTTCGGCTGGCGCGCGCGTCATATTGTCGTCAGGATGTCCGCATAAACGCGAATCGCACGCCGCCGGGGAGGCGATCATGCCGGCCTACAATCTGTTCCGCCGCAAGCAGGGCGGGGAAGTCTACTGCGCCGTGCCCGAGGATTGCGTCGTGCCGCCATTCGTGACGGGCGACCTTTGGGAGTTCGGCGGCAAGCTCGACGGGGGCGAAGTGCTCGTCGGCTTCAATCAGCAAGCCGCGCGTGCGGGCGTTCGCTTCAACGGCTACTACCTCTTCCACGGCTTCACGCTGATCTGAGCCGCGCCCTCCGAGGCGAGCTGGCATCGCAGAACTGCGGGCTTGGGCAACCCGATGCCGCAAGCCGATGTTTCCGGCTTTGGCCAGCCGACGAGCTGTCAGCGCTCGTCGCGCCAATGGCGCATGCCGCCGCCCATCCCCTGCATCATCGCTCCCCGCATGCGGCGGGCGAGCACGTTGAAGCGGCGCTTCTGACCCTCGTCGAACGATGCATGGAGAGGTGCGACCGCATCGGCGAGCTTGCGCAACGCATCGGCCCGCGTTGCCTGCCGCTCGGCAAACTCGCGCAGCCGTCCTGGAATATCGTCCTCGCCCTGCTCGGGAGACTCGCGCCAGGCGCGCGCCTGGTCGCGGCGCTGCCGCACGAGCGCGCGGATCGCCTCTTCCAGCGGCGGCCAAAGCTTCTCCTGCTCAGACGTAAGCTTGAGCCCGGCGCGCAGCGCGGCGATGCGCGCGTCGGTGAAGGCGTCAATGTCCTCCTGCGAGAACCGCCCCGTCATGCGGTCGCGGTCCATCCCTCCGTGGCCGCGCCGCCAGAGATCGTTTCGCCACTCGTTGTCCTGCCAGCGGTCACGACGCCCCGGATCGCCGCGATCGCCGCGGTCCTGGGCGAGCGCGCCCGTCGCCAGAAGGGCGGCGCAAAGTACAATCATCGAGCGTTTCATGTGCGGCTCCTCGGTTTCGTCCGTGTGTCGAAGCTTTGCGCAGGATTTCCGATCATGCGCCCAAAAGGGAAACTAAGCTGGGACCGGTTCGATCCTAGCGATCCCGGGCTCGGGTCCTGCGCAGCCTGCGACCGCCTCGATTACGCGGACCTCGCAGTCACATTAAATCGGCGTAAGGTTTCGCGGGTTGCCTGTCTCGCTGCGGCTGCGGCGGCGCTTGCTCCCGGCCCGGCTCCGTGATGATAACCCCGCAGCCATGGCATCAGATCGACTCGCGAAGGACAACGGGGATGCGGCGCCGCATCCGCCGACGGTTTCCTCGCCGGCGGCGGCGCCCGCCGCCGGTGCGGCGCTGCCGCTATCCGTGTTCATCATCGCGGTCAATGAGGCCGACCGCCTTGGCGAGACGATCCGGGCCGTCCGCGACCTCACCGATGACCTCGTCGTCGTCGATTCGGGGTCGACCGACGGCACGCAGGCATTGGCCGAGTCGCTCGGCGCGCGCGTGATCTTCAATCCGTGGCCGGGCTACGGGCCGCAAAAGCGCTTCGCCGAAGAGCAATGCCGGCACGTGTGGCTGCTCAACGTCGATGCCGACGAGGTCGTGCCGCCGGGCCTTGCGGCGGAGATCAGGAAGCTGTTCGCGAGCGGCGAGCCGCCGCGCGACGCCTACCGCATCGGCATCGCCGAGATCTTTCCGGGTGAGGCAAAGCCGCATCCGTGGGCCTACACGCTGCGGCCGGTGCGGCTCTACCGCAAGGACAAGGGCCGCTATGCGATGTCGCTGGTGCACGATCGCGTCGCCCTCGAGCCGGGCGCCCGGGTCGGGCGCCTCAGGGGCGCCCTGCACCATTTTTCGGTGCGGTCGCTCGGCGACCAGATCGACAAGCTCAACCGCTACTCGGACGAACAGACCCAGGACCTGCACCTGCGCGGCGTGTCGATCGGCACCTGGCGCCTGTTCGTCGAGTTCTGGGCCGCCTTCATCAAGGCCTATTTCGGCCGCCGGCATTTCGTGCGCGGCGTCTACGGCTTCCTGACCGCCATGAATTATGCCATCGCCCGGCACCTGCGGCTGGCCAAATATTACGAGCGCCGCCGCCTCGAGGCGAACGGCAACCGCCGCAACGGCGCCCCGCGGCGCAGTCCGCCGTAGAGGCGCACGCGGCCCCTCGCGAAGCTTGTCAAGGCGGGGCGGGTCGGGCATAGAGCACCTCCCGCCGGAACGGAGACGTGGCCGAGAGGCTGAAGGCGGCGGTTTGCTAAACCGTTATACGGTCAAAAGCCGTATCGAGGGTTCGAATCCCTCCGTCTCCGCCACCTTGTATCGGTCCATTCCGGTCACATAGGTGACGGTTTATGCCCAAGCATGGGTAACACTTTCGGGCCGAACGGACCAGCGATCGGCTTGCGCCTGCATGTCTCGTCGTCGAAATATCCGGATCGCTGTGCATGAAGCTGGCCAGCGAGAGGTGGTCGTCGACCTAGCTGATACCGACGGCAATCATTCGGGACGAACGACGCGCAGGTTCCGCGGCGGACGTCGCCGGCAAAGGCCGGGACCCTTTCAACGATTTGCTCAGGGCAGCGCCGACAGGCCACTTCGCCGGCGGCTCGCCCTTTACAGCCCCAGACGCAACGTTTCGTCGGCCGTGTAACGCCCACCCGCAACGGCGCCGGGGGGGAACATCGCATCGAGCTCTGCAAGCTCCGCAGGCTCGAGCTGCAGTTCCCCGGCCGCGACGTTTTCGAGGACGTATCGCGGGCGTTTCGTGCCGGGGATGGGCAGCACGGATTGCGTCCCGTCATTCCTGGCAAGCAGCCAGGCAAGGGCCAGCTGCGCCGGCGTAACCCCACGTTGCTGCGCGAGCGTCGCGAACCGCCGCGCCAGGGCAAGATTCTGTGCCGCAGCCTCGCCCTGGAAGCGCGGCAGCCGGGACCGGTAATCCTCGCCTCCGAGGCGATCCGGCGCCATCGCCCCGGTGAGGAAGGCACGGCCGAGCGGAGCAAAGGCCACGAGCGTGATGCCGAGCTCGCGGCAGGTATCGAGCACGGCACCCTCGGGGTCTCTCGACCACAACGAGTATTCACTCTGCAGGGCCGAGATCGGGTGCACGGAATGTGCCGCGCGCAAGGTCGCAGGGCTGACCTCGGACATCCCCAGCCAGCGGACCTTGCCGGCCTCGACCAGACGCGCCATGGCGCCGATCGAGTCGGCGAGCGGGACCCGTGGGTCACGCCGGTGCATGTAGTAGAGGTCGATCGTCTCCAGCCCGAGGCGGCGCAGCGATGCATCGCACGCCTGCGCGATATATGCGGGCGAGTTGTCGATCCCGGACGGGGAGGCAGCGGACATGGCCACCCTGCCGAACTTGGTCGCAACGAGCGCCCTGCCGCGTCCGCAGTCGCGCAGGAATGCACCGATCAATTCTTCGTTGTGGCCCTCGCCATACGCGTCCGCCGTGTCGAGCATCTCGATGCCGTTGTCGAGCGCGGTTCGCAACGTTGTCAGCGACTGCTCGCGGTCTGCGGGACCGTAGATGTGGGACATGCCGGCACAGCCGAGCCCGATCGCCGCGACCGAGGTGCCGGTTTGACCGAGCTGGATGCGCTTCATGGATCCTCCTGTCATCGCGATGCAACGCCGCGACGGGACGGGCGCGACGGGCCCGCCGCTGAGACGCGCTCGGCTTCCCTCGGCCGTTCGATGCCGGATGAGACAGCGGGCGCATGCATGGCTATGTCTCGGCGCGGCGGGCCCGTGCCGGAAGCGCCACCATCAGCAGGCCGTCCTCGACGCACGTTTCGTACATGCGCAGCCGGGTCGGGCGGTCCCTGCACAATTCTTCGCCGGTGACGAGGTCGTATTCGAAGCCGTGCCAGGGGCAGACGAGTATTTCGCCCTCGCGGGCGAAGTCCAGCTCGTGCGGCCGCGACGGCGGCCAGGTTCCGCCGACCTGACCTCTGCAAATCGGGGCACCTTTGTGCGGACAGCGGTTTAGCACCGCGCGGAAAGTCCCGCCGGGCAGGCGGATGACGCCGATCTCCCGCGCCCCGACCGTCAGGATCCTGAATTTCCCCACAACGAATTCCTCCGCCGCTCCGACCGGGACTTTCTCGACATTGCTCGCCATGCGCATCGGTCCTCCGGGTGGCAGCCGGGCTCAGGCGAGCCGCAAGACACGGCGCGCGTTGTCGGCAAAGACGCGTGCCCGTGCCGCGCCGGCCAGGAAGGACAGCGCGGACTCCGGCATGTCGTTGTCCCAATGCGGGTAGTCGGAGCTGAAGCAAAGGATGTCGTCGCCGATGAGCGAGATCATCTTGTCGAGGTCGGCCGGATCGTCCGGCTCCTCAAGCGGCTGGGTGGTGAACACGCAGCGCTCGTGCACATAGTCGATCGGCGATTTGCGCACCCACGGCACTTCGTGGCGAATCCCGCGCCAGGCGCGATCCATGCGCCAGATCAGCGGCAGCACCCACAGGAAGCCGTATTCGGCGAACATGAACTTCAGCCGTCCGAACTTCTCGAGCGTGCCGCTCAGCACGAGGCTGTTCAGGTTCGACTCGGCCACTTGCGGCGCGGCGAGATAACGCTCGATGTAGGAATCGCAGACGCCGGCGCCGATCACCGGCGCGCCATGATAGACGCTTTCCGTGCCGGTCACGTGGACGAAGACCGGCAGGCTCATGTCCTCCGCGGCCGCATAGATGGGCCAGTAATAGCGATTTCCCATCAGCACGTTGATGAGCGGCAGCGACACCGCCACGATCTGCGGATGGGCTCCCACGCGCCTGATCTCGGCGGCGCCCGCTGCCGGGTCCTGCGTCGGCACGGTCGGCGCGAATTTCAGGCGCGGGTCGACGGGCAGCCACTCCTCTATGAAGAAGTCGTTGAAGGCCGAAGCGAGGACGATGCTTTCTTCCGCTCCGGACAGGATCGTGCAAAGCGCGCCGGTCTGCAGGCAGTTCAGAAGGGCCGCCGAGATCCCGTGGGCGTCGATCAGATCGTTGACCAGGAACTGCGGGTCCGAGCCGGCGACCTTGCCGTCAGGCGAGCGCGCGTCTTCGCGAACCACGGCTCCGTTCGGATGGCGGTAGCGTATGGGAACGTTGTTGGCGGCCTCGATCGACGCCCGCTTGCGCAGGAAGCGCTCGCGCCACGCTCGCGGCATGTAGGGATAAATGGTCGAGAGCCCGTCTGCCAGCACGGGGTGAACGTCGCAATCGATCACCTCGCAGGCGGGAGTTGGGTCGGGGCGCCGGCCGCGCCGGGCGTCAGGGCTGGAGATGTCCATGGCGGCCTCCGTCAGGTCGTTCTATGCGCCGGCTGATTGCAGGCGTGGGTCGCGAGCCTCAGGTGGCGGCACCACGATGTCGCGTCCCGGGATCTCTTCGCCGCGGGCGAAACGCGCGATGTTCTCCATCACCCGGGCGATGCCTTTGCGAGAATTGTCGAACGTCGTCGCGGCGCAGTGAGGCGTCAAAAGAACGTTTGGCCAGCCGATCAGGGGGTGATCGGCAGGAATGGGCTCCGTGTCGAAAACGTCGACCGCGGCTGCGCCGACGCGCCCCGTTTGCAAGGCACGGACGAGATCGGGCTCGGAGACGACACCGCCTCGGGCGGCGTTGATCAGGATGGCGCCTTCCTTCATCACCTTGAACGCCTCAGGCCCGATCAGGCCGCGTGTTGCGGCCGTCAAAGGGCAATGGAGGGTGACGATGTCCGCCTGGCGCAACAACTCGCCAAGCGGCGCGTATTCGACACCGAGTGCGCGCTCCGCGGCGTCCGCAAGCCGGTTCGGCTTGTAATAAAGGATGCGGCATCCAAACGCGGCGAGCCGTTTCGCCACTTCCGTGCCGATCGCGCCAAGGCCGACGATGCCCACCGTGAGGTATGCGAGCGTAACGCTGTTGCGCCAGATGTCGTTCTTGAGCCAGCGTCCCTGCTGCATGCCCGCATTTGCCTCGAGCAACCTGCGCGTCAGCGCGAGCATGACGCCGATCGTGAACTCGGCCACCGGGACGGCATTGCTGCCCGTCGTCCTGGCGACGGTGATGCCAAGCCCGCGGGCCGCATCGAGGTCGAGATTGTCGATGCCCACACCCCATTTGTGCAGGAGCTTCAGCCGTCTTCCTGCCTGCAGCAGGGCCCCGTCCACGGCAATGTCCCAAACCACGGCGTAAGCCGCATCGGCGATGAACCGGTGAAGGTGATCTGGGTCCGTCGAGGCCGCGGAGGCGATGCGGAAGCCGCCCGGCACGGTCGTCTCGACGACCTTCCTCATCTCGTCGGACAAGGGTTGCAGGAAGGCAATCGTCTCCATGTCGGCTTTCCCTTTGGCGGCGCCGCCTAGCGCCGCACCTGATTGGGCCAGAAGGTGACGCCCGCCCTGGCCCGCCCGCCGCCGATGCCGATCGGGGTTCCGTCGGCCCGCCAGCACGACGCACCCGCCAGGCGTCCGTCGTCTTCGAACCCGATCGCGTTCATCCCTCCGGCGATATGCGGCACGACCATGACCCGGTGCCCCAATTGCTCGAGCGCACCGCGAACGGACGGCGGGATCGCCGCCTCGACCTCGAGCTCTGCGCCCTGCGTCCACACGCGCGGCGCCTCGACGGCTTCCTGCAAATTCATGCCGTGATCGATGAGGTTGATGATGGCCTGCATGGCGGATGCGAAAATGCGCAAGCCGCCCGGCAAGCCGAGCGCCCACATGACCTTGCCGTCGCGCAGCACCATCATCGGCGCCTGCGAGGTCGTGATCCGCTTTCCCGCGGCGATCGACAGGGCCCGGCCAGGCCGAGGGTCGAAGTTGTTCATGTAGTTGTTCGGGATCAGGCCCAGGCCGGGGACCGCGAAGCGGGCGCCGAACAGGTTGTTGATCGTATGCGTTGCGGCGACCACGTTGCCTTCGTCATCCGCGATGGTGACATGCGTGGTATTGGGCGACAGCGCCGGCGCGATGGCTGCCGGCCAGGTCTGGGCCCGATCTACGTCAATGCGGCTGCGCCGCTGCTCGGCGTAACTGCGCGAGGTCAGCCGCTCGACCGGCACGTCGACATAGGCAGGATCGGCCGTCGCGGCTGCCCTGTCGGCGAAGGCGATCTTCATGACCTCGGCCAGGAGATGCAGCGTCTGCGGCGAGCCGAAGCCAAACGCGCCAAGGTCGAAATCCTCGAGGATGTTGAGCATCTGCACGATGTGGACGCCTGCCGAGCACGGCGGCGGCGGGCCGACGATCCGGAAGCCGCGATACGTGCCTTGCAGGGCCTCCCGCTCGATGACGCGATACTCGGCGAGGTCGCGCAACGACAGGACCCCGCCGAGCCCGGTGGTGTGATCGCTCAGGTGCCGTCCGATCGCGCCGCCGTGCAGGGCACCCGGGCCCTCGCGGCCGATGATGCGCAACGTCTCTGCGCAGTCACCCTGAACCAGGCGCGTGCCGGCCCGGAGAGGGGTGCCTTCGGGCACCAGGAGCCGCCCGAGAACCGCATCGGCAACGAGGTCCGGAGCCACCTGCTCGATCGCGTTTGCGAGATACGGGCTGACGACGACGCCGCACGCGGCATAGCGTATGGCCGGCGCGATCACGTCCGCGAGCGGCAGCCGCCCGAACTGCTGCAACGCGCGGCTCCAGGCGAGGAGATTGCCGGGAACAGCGACGGACATCGGCCCGATGGAATTTTGGCGCCCGACCACGTCGAAAACAGCGGGGTCTTCGCTGAGCGGCTTGTACATATCGGGACGCGCCGCGCCTGGCGCGGTGCTCATGCCATCGATCACGACATGCGTCCCGTCCGCGCGCCGCACATGCATGAGGCCGCCGCCAATCACGCCGACCATCATCGGCTCAACGACGGTCAGGGCGAGCAGGCTGGCAACCGCCGCATCGATCGCGTTGCCGCCTTCGGCGAGCATCTCGGCGCCCGCCGCCGAGGCGAGGGGATGGCTGGTGACAACCATTCTGGCGCCGCAGGCCGGGCGCTTGTCGCACTCGAACGACACGGTTGCGCGCGCGCGCCAGTTCGATGTCATCGCGATGTTGCGCCTCGAAGGCCAGACTTGCCCGGCAAGGCTACCAGTCCGGAGAATTCCGCAAAAGCGATTTTTTTCGAAAATCCGCTTGACCGCTCGAAGCATTCGCTCCTAGCCTCGCATTATTCGACTGAGCGGCCGGAGATAAACGCGTTGAAAGACGACGGCTGTTTTGGTGCAGTTGCACGCTTCGCGCGATGTCAGCCCGGGACTCGCACGCATCTGTCGTGCGCACATCATGCGCCACGTCGAAGCTGCTCGTTTCCGGGAAGGCGCACACATCGCCGCGAGCACCTGTTGCATCCGCTAGATCGTGAAGCCCGGGGTCTTTCGATGGAGGACCAATCATGCCGCAGATAATCAGACCAGGCCTGTTGAAAGCGCCGTATGTGACGCGGCGTCACCTGCTCTACGGAGGCGCTGCCCTGGCTGGCGGAGCGCTGCTGCCGCGTGTTGCCGGCGCCCAGGTTCCGCTCGTCTGGTACACCGGCTCCCAGATCGAAGCCGTCGATCGATGGGCGGACATGTTCCGGGAAAAGACCGGCACGAAGGTCGATTACTATCGCGCCGGTGCGCTCAATATCGCGCGCAAATTCGAGCAGGAGGTCAAAGCCGGAAACCTCCAGTGCTCACTTGTGGGCGGCGGGTTGACGGGCCTCCTCCATCAATGGGCGGAACGGGGACTCCTGATGAGCTACAAGAGCCCCGAATACGCGCATTATCCCGACGACGTGATCCTGCCGAACTTCACCGGCGGCCCGATCAAGGCGGATGTCACCTCGATCATCTACAACACCGAACTCGTGAAGCCGGAAGACGTGCCAAAGAGCTGGGAGGATCTGCTTCATCCCAAGTGGAAGGGCAAGATGACGATGTCGGACGCCGCCTCGAGCTCCGGCGCGCTGCAATGGTACGCGGCGATCCGCAAGACCTTCGGCCGGTCCTATGTGGAGAAGCTCGCCAAGCAGAACGTGCTGATCCGCACCGGTTCCGGCGAAGTCGTCAACACGGTCGTATCCGGCGAGCGCCCCCTCGCCGCGATGGTCCTGATCTACCATGCCGAAATCGCGATGAGCAAAGGCGCAAAGAACCTCAAGGTGGTAGTGCCGTCGGAGGGCGCTCCGGTCGGCTGGACACATCTTTGCATCGCGGCGAAGGCGCCGAACCCCGAAGGCGCGAAGCGCTTCATGGATTTCGCCCTGGGAAGGGAAGGGCAACTCGCCTGGCAGAAGGAGTTCTTCACCGGATCCATGCGCAACGACCTGCCGCCTCCAGCCGACGGTTCGGTACGGGTCGACCAGGTGAAGCGGCTGGCCAGCGGTCCGAAGGACCTGCAGGAGTATTTCGATAAGAACCAGGAAATCTCCGACGAGTGGTCAGAACTGTTCAAATGAGCCGCGCAGCCCCTTCGTCGTGAGCCCGTCGGCCGATGGTCGCGACGACGTCAGCATACCCAGCGGCTACGCGCAGCAAGAGCACGGATTTTGCGAGGAGATGGCTGCACAACGCGGCGCTCCTCGACCCGCTGTTCTATGTGCAGCTGCTCGTCATCGCGCTGCTGTGCATGCTGATCGTCTATCCCGCCATCATCGTGCTCGCGAGCTCGTTCGACGACAACGGCGCATTCTCACTGCGGTGGTACGCGCAGGCCTACGGCAACCGGCGCAACGTCGACGCAATCGTCAACACGGTCGTGATCGCCGCGGGCGCGTCGCTGTTCGCCACGCTGTCCGGTACGCTGCTCGCCTGGGTGACGGCGCGCACCGACGTGCCGGGCCGCTGGTTCATCGAGCTCGCCTCGGTCGTGCCCTTCATCTCCACGTCCTTCATCGGCGCGCTCGCGTGGATTCTTCTCGGCAGCCCTGAGACGGGGCTCATCAACCAGCTGTGGCGTTACCTGGGCGGCGACGGCGCCATCATCAATGTCTACTCGTATGCGGGGGTCATTTTCGTCATCGGGCTGCACGAGATTCCGTTCGTGTTCCTGCTTGTCGGCAGCGCGTTGCGTTCGATGGATCCGGCCCTGGAGGAGGCCTCGCTCTCGGCCGGCGCCGGAAACTGGCGCACGACCTTCCGCGTCACGCTCCCCGTGGTCCTGCCGGCCATCCTGGCGAGCGCGCTGCTCGTTTTCGTCCTGGCCGCCGAGCAGTTCGGCGTGCCGGCCGTGCTCGGCTCGCCGGCCAAGATCCGAGTGCTCACGACGAGCATCATCGAGACGCAGGTCGTCTATCCGCCGCGACAAGGCCTTGGCGCTGCCCTGTGCGTTACGCTTCTGGCATTCGCGCTGCTCGGCCTTTGGTTTTACAACCTGCTTCTGGGCAAGCGCTCGTATGCGACGATTGCCGGCAAGGGCGCGCAGCCGAAGCGGATCGGCCTCGGCCCTCTTCGCTGGGTCGTGTTCGCGGTCTGCGCCGCGTATCTGAGCCTCGTGGTGATCCTGCCGCTGATCACGATCTTTCTCAGTTCCGTGCGCACCATCTGGACGGCCGATTTCCGGTGGGAGCAGTTCACGCTGGCGAACTACTATTGGGTCCTGATTGATTATCCGATCGCGCGAAGAGCAATCGCGAACAGCCTGCTCCTGGCGACGGTTGGCGCGACCGTCGGGATGCTGCTTTGCGTGCTCATCGCCTTCCTCTCCCAGCGCACCCGCCTCCCGGGCCGCAAGGCGCTCGACTACCTCAGCATGCTTCCGCTCGGATTTCCCGGCGTCGTGCTCGCCTTCGGTCTTCTGCAAGCCTGGATCAGCCCGCCGATCGTTCTCTACGGGACGATCTGGATCCTCCTGGTCGCCTACATCACGCGCGAGCTGCCGGTCGGCACGCGCGTGGCATCGGCGACGATCGTGCAGATCCACCCCGAGCTCGAGGAGGCCTCGCGATCGTGCGGCGGCAGCTGGCTGCACACCTTTCGCAGGATCACCCTTCCGCTGCTGAAGTCTGGAATTCTCGCCGGGTGGTTCGTGCTGTTTGTGGCGATGACGCGCGAGCTCAGCGCATCGATCCTGCTCTACTCGCCGCGCCGCGAGGTGCTCTCGGTCGCGATCTACGACATGTTCTACGATGGCAACTTCCGGGCGCTCTCGGCGCTGGCCTCGATGCAGGTGGCGATCGCGCTGGTCGTGCTGGGCCTCGCCCGGTGGACCGCCCGCAAAGCCAACCCGGCGTAATCAGCGCTTGCAATGGCGGCTTTGCGCCAGGGCCGCCGTCAGTCCGTCGCCGGGCCCTCCAGGTCGGCGAGATGCTTTGCCACCAGCGTCGCCGTGCGCCCGATATGGTTACGGCTCAGCACAAGGAGCCTGTCGATGTCGCGCGCAAGCGCTGCCTCCATAAGCTGGCGGTGCTCGCCAAGCCGTCCCGCCGGCGCGGCTCCCGCGGCCAGCCAGCGGTAGCGGTCGCCCTGGTCATAGAGGATGCTCCAGAAGCGCAGGAGCCAGCGGTTCCGCGCCGCCGAGATCAGGGAATAGTGGAAGGCGTGATGGCGGCTTGCCCACTCCAGATTGATGCCGCCCGTATCGCGGTTGCGGCTCGGCACTTTGCTGAGCCGGTAGAACGCCGCGACCACATCTCCCTCCCAGGCGTCGGCGCCGTGTTCGAGGGAGTCGCGCAATGCCAGGGCCTCGATTTGCTGCCGAGCGAAGGTGACGTCCGCGAGGTCACGCGCCGAGATCGGCGCGGCGCGAAATCCGCGCCGGTCCTCGGCGATCACAAGTCCTTCGGAAGCGAGGCGCATCAACGCTTCGCGGATAGGGCTGAAGCCGACTGCATAGAGTTCGCGCAGCTCTTCCATGCGCAGCTTCTGCCCGGGACGGAAGCGGCCGACGAGAAGGTCCTCGCGAAGCCGCACGAAGGTCTCGCTGGTCAGCGTGGATGCGTCGACATCGGTAGCGCGCAAGAACGAAACCTCAAGTTGTCGCGTCCACCTACGTTCTAGACCGCCCCGCGTCCTGTGGCTACGATTTTCGGATATTCCCGGATTATCGAAAATCCCGATTGACTTGGTGAAGGCGTCGCGATGTCATCGGCCGGCCACGCGAGTTTGCCCAAAGTAATCGCAGCTCACCCGGCTTACCGTCTGAGGGGGAAGGAATGTTCACGGTCCATCAGCTGCCGCCCCAGATCGCTCCAGACCTCCTCACGCTGCTCGAGCAGGCCGAGCCCGCTACGATCGGGCATTTCCTCGATTTCGGTTTCGTCGATCCCGCAGTACGGGCGATGTTTGACGTCCCGCGGATCGCCGGGACTGCCGTAACGGTGCGGTTCACGGGCGCCGACTGCACGATCCTCCACTATGCGCTCGGACAGGTGCGCCCTGGCGACGTTCTTGTCGTCGACCGCGCCGGCGACAACAGGCATGGCGCGGTTGGCGGTGGGGTTGCATTCGCCGCCAAGGCGGCCGGCGCCAAAGGCATCGTCATGGATGGAATGGCGACGGACATCGCCGAGTTGCGCCAGCATCGACTTCCCGTGTGGGCGCGCGGTTTGTCGACGGTCACCGGCAAACGCCTCTTCCAGCAAGGGGAATTCTGCGTGCCGATCAACTGCGGCGGCGTTCCAGTGGCGCCGGGGGATGCGGTCCTCGCCGACGAGAACGGCGTCCTGATCCTGAAGCCGGAGCAGATCCAGGCGGCCGCGGGCCGCGCGATCAAAATGCAACGCGATGAGCAGGAGCGCATGCCGGAGATCGCCGCCGGCCGGCGCCTCCCGGAGCTCAACGGCACCAACGAGCGGCTCGCGGAAATCCTGGCCGCGCAACGGTCTCGCCAGGCATGAGCGAAAAATTCGGCGGTCGGCACCTCGCAGATCCGGCCGCGGAGGCGGCCCGAGACCGGTAATTCTCAGATGTAGCGCCCGTGAACATTTGCAAGCATGATGACCGCGCGGTGCCATGGCGCGGGAGTCCGACCGGTGGAGTGCGCATGACAGGCTTGAGTGTCGATCATCTCACCAAGAGCTTCGGTGCCGTTGCCGCGGTGAATGGCATCTCCTTCGCGGTGGAGCCCGGCGAGTTCATCTCTCTGCTGGGACCAAGCGGCTGCGGGAAGACGACGACCTTGCGCTGCATTGCAGGGTTCGAGCAGCCCAACAGCGGCCGCATCACCCTTGACGGAAAGATCCTGGTCGACCCGCAGAGAGGCATTTTCATTCCGCCCAACAAGCGACATTTCGGCATGGTGTTCCAGTCCTACGCAGTCTGGCCGCATATGACCGTGTTCGAGAACGTGGCGTATCCATTGCGCGTGAAAGGCCGGCTCTCGCGGAGTGATGTGCAGGAGCGCGTCAACGCCACATTACACACGGTAGGGCTGTCGGGATTCGAGGCCCGTTACCCAAACCAGCTGTCAGGCGGCCAACAGCAGCGCGTCGCATTGGCGCGCGCCCTCGTGATGGAGCCGCGCGCGCTGCTGTTCGACGAGCCGCTCAGCAACCTTGATGCCAAGCTGCGGGAACGTATGCGCTTCGAGCTGATCGAGATCCAAAGCAAGCTCGCGATCCCCGCGGTCTACGTGACTCACGACCAGGCCGAGGCCATGGTCATGAGCCGGCGCGTCATCGTGATGGACCGCGGCAACATCGCCCAGATCGGTTCGCCCGAGGAGATCTACGCGCAACCGAGGACGCGCTTCGTGGCGGATTTCATCGGGCTCGGCAACTTTATCGAGGCCGAGGTCCTCGCGCCGCTCGAACCCGGCGCATGGCGGGTCCAATGCGCGTTTGGCGAGATGCGCTGCGTCAGCCAGGATGAGTTGACGCCGGGCGAACGGGTCCTGCTGGTCATCCGGCCGGAACGGGTCCAACTGGCGACGACGCCGTTTCCAGGTCCGAATGCGTTCTCGGCCCGGCTGCGCAACCGCTATTTCCTGGGGCCGCACTCGGAATATTTCCTCGTCCTGACGGACGATATCATTCTCCGCTCTCAATCGACCGCAAGCTACGGGGCGATCGGGGATATTCTGCATGTCCACGTCGCGCCGGACGACTGCCGGATCGTGCCGCGAGACGAGACAATGCCTGAGACAAGGACGGCCGTCTCGAGGACCGGAGCAGAGGGCCATCGCAGTCGCCAGCTGGTGGCGTCGGCATAGAGCAGGAACGAGTTTTTCGATCGCTCTGGTTACACCTCACCGGTACCCCGCTTGGGCAGCCGGGGCGCCACGGCCCGATGGCACGGCCGCAACTCGACGCGCTCGCCCTCAGCCATCGTTGCCACCCAGGCGTTGCTAGGCCAGTGTCCCTGGCGCCACCTGGGCCGCTGCCCAGAGGGTTATCGATCACTCGCAAGCGGACCGGGCTCCGCAGCGTCTCGTCAAAAACTGGGCTTTGTTTCCTTTCCGCTGCACGGCCGAATACCGCGGAAGTACGCACGGCGATTTCTGATTACGATGTGTTGCTAAAAAACACTTTGATCGCGTCGATGCGCTTGCTAGCGTCCCAACAGTTTTCGTGGCCCGACCCGGAAGGGTTCGGCGTATGCGGGGGAGCGTCGTGGGGCGATTCACCCGAGGCCTGCGTAGGAAACGCTCCGCCTGGCTGCTGCCGGTTGCGGTCGCGCTGACTCTCGCACCCGATTTCTCCCCGTCGAGCGGCGCCGCGGCCGCCACCGACCTGGAGGCGCTGCATCAGGCGGTGCTGCGCGATCCCGGCAATCACGAGCTCACCTTCGAGTTCGTGCGCGTGGCGAAAACCGCCGGCGATTACGAGGCGGCCATCGGCGCGCTCGAGCGTCTCCTGTTCTACAATCCCGACCTGACGCGGGTGAAATACGAGGTCGGCGCGCTTTATTACCGCCTCGGCTCCTTTGAGATGGCGGCGCAGTATTTTCGCGACGCGCTTGCAAGCCCGAACCTCGATGCAGTCACGCGCAGCCGCGTCGACGCCTATCTGCCGCAGGCCGAAAAGGAGCTGGGACCGAGCCGCTGGTCCGGCTTTTTCCAGACCGGACTGCGCTACCAGTCCAACGCGAGCTTCACGCCGTCCGGCGACGTCCTGCGTCTCGGCGGCCGGGATTTCCTTCTTGGCCCGTCGGCGCGGCGCGGCCCCGACTGGAACTGGTTCGGCATTGCCGGCCTGAGCCACGATTACGACCTGCAGAACCAGCGCGGGGACACGATCGAGACGCGCGTGCTCGGCTATGGGGTCAAGCAGTTCCGCTTCGGCGAGCTCGACCTCGGCTTCGTCGAGGCGACCTTCGGTCCGCGCCTGGCGCTCGCGCCCGACGCGCTGCCGGGCGTCACCATAAAGCCGTATCTCGTCGGCGGCACGGCGTGGCTCGACCGGAGCCGCTACCTGTCCGCCGGCGGCGCCGGCCTGGCGCTCGGGATTCCGGCGGGCGCATACGCGACCATCGAGCCTGCCGTCGAATGGCGGCGCGCCGATTACGACGTGCAGAATCTGCAGCCCTTCTCGAGCGTCAATTCGGGCCACTGGCTGACCTTCCTGCTGAATACCAACTGGAGGGTGACCGAGCAGGTGGCGCTGACGGCGCGCGCCTTCTACCGCCAGGCCAGCGCCAACCCCGACTGGGAAGAGGCATCGCATGTCGGCGCCGAGGCGGCCCTCAAGATCGAGTTCGCACCGCCTTTCGAGATCATCCCGCGCAACTGGTCGCTGACGCCCTACGCGACCTACCTGCATACCGACTACGAGGGTCCCAACCCGTTCATCGACCCGGCCCGCACGCGCCGCGACCGGGAGTGGCGGGCGGGGGCCACCCTCGACGCCCCGATCACCGGCAGCTTCGGCGTTTCGGCGACGGTGCAATACGGGCGGGTGGATTCGAACCTGCCGAATTTCCGCTACGACAACCTGACGGTTGTCGTCGGTCCCACGGCGCGGTTTTGAGGGAACGGCCATGCGGTCGCCGACCTGTTCGGATGTGGGCACGGGCCTCCTGGCGCTTCTGCTGTCGAGCGTGGCGCCGCTCGTGCTGTCGCGCGCCGCCGCGCAGACGGTCGGCACCGTTGGCGCCGTCAACCCGACGACCACCGGAACGCCCCCGGGAGGAGCGGCGCGCAACCTGAACCTCGGCACCAACGTGGTCTTCCGGGAGCGTATCCAGACCTCGGCGGAAGGCTCGACCCAGGTCACCTTCACCGACCGGACCACGCTCAACATCGCCGGCAACAGCGTCCTCGTCATCGACGAGTTCGTCTACGACCCGAGCAGGGAGACCGGCCGCATGTCCACGACCCTGGTCAGGGGCGTGGTGCGTTTCGTGGGCGGGCTGGTCAGCCACACCAACGGCGCCAGGATCAACACGGCGGTGGTCGCCGTCGGCATCCGCGGCGGTGTCGCCACCGTTGCCTACGGCGACCGGGCCGGGCGTCTTTTTGCCGATCCGCGCGCCGGCATCCCCGGCTGCGAGACCGGCGCCGTCGTCCTCAATCATTTCGGCCAGACGACGCTGCGCAACAACGTCAGCGAGGTGGTGATCCGGCGCCCCGGTTATGCCACCTGCGTGCGTTCGCTCAACGAGCCGATCCCGGAGCCGATCCCGGCCTCCGCCCTTCTGCTGCGGCAACTGATGGCGCGCCTGACGAGCGGCCCTGGTCAGCATGGCGGCGTCGTGCGTCTGCCGACCGACGACATGGCGGCACGCCAACTCGGTCTGTCGCGCCTCCCGGACGTACGGGTGGCGCCCGGCGGCCAGGCGCTCGACCGGGCGTTGATCATGGAAGGCGGCAACAGCATCGCGCGCAACAAGGCGCAGGCAAAGCAGTTGCAGTCGATCGAGCGGCCGCCGCCGCCACCACCGCCGCCGCCACCGCCGCCGCCCGCCCCCCCGCCACCTCCGCCACCTCCGCCGGAGCCTCCGCCGCCGCCACCACCGCCGCCACCACCGCCACTGCCACCGCCACCGCCACCGCCACCTCCGCCGCCGCCACCTCCGCCGCCGCCGCCGCCGCCACCACCGCCGCCACCTCCGCCGCCGGCGCCGATTGCCCCGCGAGGCTGATCGCGGATGGCAAGGAGGCGTGTTTGGGAGTAGCTCGGTCCAGCGGGGCTCGACCGACGGTCCCCGCGATTGAAACGAAAGGCGGGCGGCGGGCCCTCCGGATCGGACGTCCACTGCGATGAAGCTGTCGTGCTATGCGCTGTCCGAGCATGCGCCGACGCTGAGGGCGGCGCGCCCGCAGCGGGACTGGATGGACCTGTTCCCCGACCGCCATCCGTATCGCTGTCTGCCGCTGACGATCGCCGCTTCCTTCGGCTGGGAGGTGCTCTGCCCTGTGGCGGTCGAGATCGAGTGGAACGGCGGGCCGCACAGCAGCGACATCGAAATCCGGGCGCAGAAGCCGTTGCCCGGCGGCAAACCCCTCGACCATTTCT
>DATBIR010000205.1:0-2865 GCA_036556825.1 Beijerinckiaceae bacterium | reverse complement strand
CGGCGCAAGGGCTCGCCCGCCCGCGTGATCTGCATGATGGGCGACGGCGAGCAGGCCGAGGGGCAGATCTGGGAGGCGGCAATGAGCGCGGCGCATTTCGGCCTCGGCAATCTCCTCGGCATCGTCGACATCAACAAGGTCGGCTCGGACGGCGTAGTCTCCGACACCATGAACAACGAGCCGCTGCACGCGAAATGGGGCGCTTTCGGCTGGGACGTCGAGCGTATCGACGGCCACGATCTGGGCGCCGTCGGCGATGCGCTGAATTGGGGCCTCAATGCAGACCGCGGGCAACCCGCGATCATCCTCGCCGACACCATCGCCGGCAAGGGCGTCGGCTTCATGGAGCACACATGGCAGTGGCATCTCGGCTTCCTCGGCCCCGCCGACCGCGACCGCGCTTTGGAAGAAATCGAGAAGGGGCTTGTCTGATGGCCAACGTCTACGAAGCGATCCAGAACCCGGCCGTCGATATGAGCGAGTCGACCGTGCGAGCCGGCTTCGACGAAAAATCCTGGGACATGGTCGGCAGCCTCAACCTGTCGATGCAATTGCCGACCGGCGCCGTGCTGATCGAGCTGGCCGAGCAGGGCCGCGACGACATCGTCGTCTGCACGGCCGATCTCGGCCGCCCGACGCAGGTCATCAATTTCGGCAAGCGCTTTCCCGACCGCTATTTCAATTTCGGCATCGCCGAGCGCAATATGATCGGCGCAGCGGCGGGGCTCGCGACCACCGGCCATCTGCCCTTCATCAGCAATTACAGCTTTTTCCTCTCGCTGATGGGCGCCGAGAACATCCGCAACGACATCGCCTATCCTAATCTCCGTGTCCGGATGATCGGCACTCATTCCGGCATCGCCATGGGCTTTTACGGCACCTCGCATCATTGCAACGAGGATATCGGCCTGCTCCGCGCCATCGCCAATCTCACCGTCATGGCGCCCTGCGACGCCAATGCCATCCGCGCCGCGATCGCCTCGACGATCGACCATGACGGGCCGATCTATTTCCGCGTCGGACGCGGCCGCGAGGCGCCCGTTTACGACAAGCCGCCGGAGTGGAAGGTCGGCGGCAGCCACCGCCTGCGCGACGGCAATGACGCGACCGTCTTCGCCATCGGCAATCTGGTCAAGGCCTCGCTCGACGCGCATGACATTCTGGCCAAGGAGGGCATCGGCCTCGCCGTGGTCGACGCCTATTCCATCCGGCCGATCGACGAGGCGGCGATCCTCGCGGCGGCGATCATGCACCCCGTCATCTTCTCCGCCGAGGAGCACAACATCACCTCCGGCTTCGGCAGCGCCGTCGCCGAAGTGCTGGCCACGCATGGCGCCGGCGCCAAGCTCGTGCGCATCGGCATGCCCGACCAATATTCGCTGCTCGGGCCCCCCACTCACCTCTACCGCCATTACGGCCTCGACGGCGAAGGCGTCGCCGCGAAGGTGCGCGAGGCGTTGAAGGCGGGGTAAACGCATATATTTTACGTCGTCCCGGGCCGCGGCTCTACTGGAAGATTTTGCTCGAAGGCGTTTGGGTGTAAGCGAATCGCTATGGCCGAACGCCCCGAGCACCCCGACAGCGACGCGCCGTTTCCGGCGGAACTCCTGATCTGGCTCTCGCCGGCCTTCCCCATCGGTTCGTTCGCCTACAGCCAGGGCCTCGAGGCAGCCGTCGCGCGTGGCTGGATCTCCGATGCGGTGTCGTTGCGGGCATGGCTCGCCAGCCTCGCCGCGCATGGCGCCCTGCGCAACGACCTGATCATCCTCTCGCTCGTTCGGCGCGCCGCGGACGAGCGCGACATCGGCGCGCACGCCGAGTTATCCGCCGCCCTACAGCCTTCCCGCGAGCGCGCGGAGGAAGCGCTGACTCAAGGCCAGGCCTTCCTCGCCGCCTATCGGGCCGGCTGGTCGGGAAACGCGATCCGCCAATTCGCCGCGCCTGCCGATACGCCCATCACCCTGCCCGTCGCCGTGGGCCTCGCTGCGCGCGCCCATGCGCTGCCGCTGGAGGCGACCCTCATCGCCTATGCCACCGCTTTCCAGACCAATCTCGTCTCCGCCGCCATCCGGCTCGGCGTCCTCGGGCAATTCGACGGCCAGCGCGTGCTCGCCGAATTGCTGCCCGATTTGCGCGCAGCCTGCGACTTTGCCATAAGGGCCGGTGAGGACGATCTCGGCGGCGCGGCATTTGCGGCCGATCTCGCCTCGATCGCTCACGAAACGCAAGTGACGAGGCTGTTCCGCTCGTGATCCACACCCTCTTGATGCTGTCGGGTTTCCTGGTCGCCCTCGTGCTCGCCGCGCTGCTCTGGGTGCTGGCCGGGCTCCACGCCTATTGGGGACAGGGCGGCCTGTGGCCGGAGAAGGACGAGTTTGCGCTGGCGCGGCGTGTGGTCGGCGCGCCCGGCATCCGGGCGATGCCCGCATCTTCCGCATGCTACACCGTCGCCGCGCTGCTCTTCGTTGCCGGCCTCTGGCCGCTGATGATGATCGGGCTGCTGCCGGCGCCGCTGCCGGTCGAGCTGACGATTTTGGGCGGCTACGGTCTCGCCGCCGTGTTCCTCGCCCGCGGCGCGGCGGCCTATCTGCCGGCGTTCCGCGCCTATTTCCCCGAGGAGCCCTTCGCGACGCTCGACCGCGAGCTCTACGGGCCGCTCTGCCTGTTCATCGGCCTCGGCTTCACCTACATGCTCGCGCTCGGGTGGCTGACGCCATGACCCGCTCACCTCACGGCCCTTTGCGCGTCGGCATCGGCGGGCCGGTCGGCTCGGGCAAGACCACGCTGACCGCGGCGCTCTGCCGGGAGATGGCGGCCGCCTACGACATGTGCGTCATCACCAACGACATCTATACCCGCGAGGAT
>DATBIR010000204.1:0-16001 GCA_036556825.1 Beijerinckiaceae bacterium | reverse complement strand
CCGGCAGGCGCCGAAGGGACGCTACATCGTCGATTTCGTATGTTTGAAATCACGTCTCATAATCGAGGTCGACGGCGCGCAGCATGGATTTGACAGTCATGTGAGCCGTGACACGAAACGCGACAGCTATTTGCCGACCGCGGATTTCGCACGCTGCGCTTCTGGAACAACGAGATCAATCGGGACCTGGACGGCGTCGTCGAGACAAGCTGGGATGCACTGCAAGATATTGCGCAGTGACGGCATCTCAGGGCGACATTGATAGGGTAGCGTTGCCGCCCTACCGCCCTCCCAGTCGGCTCTTCCCTCGCGCGAGGCATTTAGCGGTGGCGCTGCCACCCCACCCGCTCGGACGCATGCGCGTCCGAGTCGACCCTCCCCTCGCGGGCAGGGATGCGGAAAGGCCGGCGTTGCCGCCGGCCCTTCTCGTCCCCCACCTTTTTTAGGCTCAGTATTTGCGCACGACCGGCGCCGGTACCGCCACCTTCGGGTCGTCCCAGCGGTACTTCAGCGCCGCCGAGATGATGTTCACGTTGGCGTCGCGCACGTCGGCCACCAGCGTCAGCGGGATGCCGCCGGGCGCCGTCTCGAGATCGTTGCGCCCCGGTCCGATGTTGATCCGGGTGTCGTCGATGAAGATATGCGAATAGGCGACATCGAAGGAGAGCTTGTCGCTCCACTTGTAGGTCGCGCCGAGCGACGCCCAGATGCGGTCGTTGTCCGGAATGCGCGGCGTGCGGTTGGCGTCGGTGATCGGCGAGTCTTCGAACGCCAGGCCGGCGCGGAACGTCCAGCGGTCGGTCCAGTCGTATTCGGCGCCGAGCGAATAGAAGAAGCCGTCCTTGTAGTTCAGGATGAGCGAGGTGACCGCCACGTTGGCGGGGCCGATGACGGCCGGCTCCTTGAGCCGGCTCCAGTTGGTCCATTCGAAGCCGGCATGGACCCGGAAATAGGGCGTAATCGCTTGCGAGACGCCGACATTGACCGACTCGGGCAGGCTTACGTCGGCCTCGATGCGGATCGGGACGGCTCCCGGAAGCCGGAGCTTGCCGTTCAGGTCGTGGGTGATCGACGAGCGGTAGCCGACGCCGATCTGGGTCTGCGTCGGCAGGGTGATGTTGAGACCGGCGGTGGCGCCGATGTCGATGTCGTCGCCGCGCAGGCTGGCGGTGGGCGCCGCCGCGCCGAGGCCCGTGGCGCGCTCGAGCCTCACGTCGAAATATTGAATGGCCGGACCTGCGGCGATCGACAGCCAGTCGGTGACCTTGATGCCGAGGATCGGGTTGATGTTGAACGAAACGACCTTTGACGTGCGCGCATAGAGCTGGCCGGCCCACACCGCGTCCGGCTTGGTGACGAGGCCGTACGGCACCGTCGACGCGACGCCGAACCAGACGCTGTCGCTCAGCTGGTAGCTGCTGTAGCTCACCGGGATCAGGCCTTCGCGGCCGATGTCGCCCGATCCCACCAGGTTCCCCGACAGCGGCGGCGTGCCGAGAAGCGGCGAGGTTCCGGGCTGCGGGTCGATCTTGGCTTCCGGGCTGATATAGGAGATGTGGTACTCGCTGTTCCAGCCCGGCTTCATGGTCACCGTCGCCGGATTCCAGAACATCGAGGACAGCCCGCCGGAGCCCGACGCAGCGCCGGCGAAGGAGAGGCCCTGTGCGGTCGCGCTCTGCTCGCGTATTCCGAAGGCGCCGGCCTGCGCAGCCGAGTTCGCGGCAGCCAAAGCCAGTATCGAGACGGCCGCCAATGCGAGTGCGCGGTTCCTTGAGTTCATCACTATCCTGCCCCGGAAGTCAGCCCATCCGGGCGCAGCTGCACCCGTTTGAGGCACTTTGCCGGCGTCCACGATTCGCCGCAATCGCAAGCGCGGCCGTTGCCGCGTTTCCGCCGAACTCGTGACAAAACGGCAACAAACATCCGGTGGCACCTGCAAACACTTGCCCGGCCGCAGCAAACGCTTGCCGCCGCTCGGCTTCCCGGCCACATTCGGCCGTCTTCCACGCTGCAAGGATCTCTCGTCCGATGAAACTCGTGCGCTTTGGCCCCGCCGGCCAGGAAAAGCCAGGCCTCGTCGACCGCGACGGGCGGATCCGCGACCTGTCCGGACATGTCGCGGATATCTCCGGCCAGACCCTCGGCGCACAGGCGCTCGCCAGGCTGCGCGGCATCGACCCGAATTCCCTGCCGTTGGCCTCGGACGGTGCCCGCATCGGGCCGTGCGTGGGCGGGGTCGGCAACTTCATCGCCGTCGGCCTGAATTATGTCGACCATGCCGCCGAGACCGGCTCGCCGATCCCGGCCGAGCCGATCTTGTTCAACAAGGCGCCGTCCTGCATCGTCGGGCCCAACGACGACACGGTGCAGCCGAAAGGCTCCAAGAAGCTCGACTGGGAGGTCGAACTGGCCATCGTCATCGGCGAGCGCGCCAGCTACGTGCATGCCAACAACGCGCTCGACTACGTCGCCGGCTACTGCCTGTGCAACGACGTCTCGGAGCGCGAATTCCAGATCGAGCGCGGCGGCCAGTGGATGAAGGGCAAGAGCTGCCCGACCTTCGGGCCGCTCGGCCCCTGGCTGGTTACCAGGGACGAGATCGCCGACGTCCAGAACCTGTCCATGTGGCTCGACGTCAACGGCGAGCGCCGGCAGACCGGCTCGACCAAGACCATGATCTTCGACTGCGCCCAGATCGTCTCCTACTCCTCGCATTTCATGACCCTGGAGCCCGGCGACGTGATCACGACGGGTACGCCGCCTGGGGTCGGATTGGGCATGAAGCCGCCGCGCTATCTCCAGCCGGGCGACGTCGTGACCCTGTCCATCGAGGGCCTCGGGCAGCAGCGGCAGAAGGTGGTCGCTTTCCAGGAATAGGGCCGGCTCCCCGACCGGCGCGACGCCCCGTCGACGGGGCGCTGCTCCGATCGTGGCGACAGGCGTCAGTCGGCGATCGCCTGATAGGTCAGCGCCCGCATCATGCGGCGGTAATAGGCGCGGCTCGGTCCGGGCGCCTGGGTCATCAGCACGCCGACGAGTTGCTCCTTGGGGTCGATCCAGAAATAGGTGCCGGCATAGCCGCCCCACGTGTACTCGCCGGCCGAACCGTGCAGCCCCGCCATGCCCTGCTCCTTGCGCACCGCGAAGCCGAGCCCGAACGTGTAGCCTTGCACGCCGAGCAGCTGCTCGCCCGGCTGCACGGTCTGGCGGATCGTTGCCGGCAGGTGGTCGGCGGTCATCAGCGCCACCGTGGTGCGGCTCAGGACGCGGGTGCCGTCGAGCTCGCCGCCGTTCAGCATCATCTGGCCGAAGCGCAGATAGTCGCCGGCCGTCGACACGAGGCCGGCCCCGCCCGAGTCGTTCCTGGGCGGCTGGCGCATGTCGATCAGGCGGTTGGGATTGCCGGTCGCCGGGTCGATCGGCAGGGGCTCGGCGAGCCGGCCCGCCTTGTCCTGCGGCACCGAGAAGGCCGTGTCGGTCATCGCCAGCGGCTTGAACATGCGCTCGTCCAGAAATTCGCCGAGCCGCTTGCCGCTCGCCTTCTCGACGACCCGCCCGAGCACGTCGACAGCGAGGCTGTATTCCCAGGTCGTGCCGGGGGCATAGGCGAGCGGTGCCTGGGCCAGGCGCTGCACGAATTCATCCGGAGCGAGGTCGGTGGTGTTGTAGTCGAAATCGGCCTTGAACAGGCTCGCCTTGGCGTAGGCCGACTTGACGAGGTTGTTGGTGGTGATCTCGCCGTAGGCGAGGCCCGCGGTGTGGCGCAGAAGATCCTGGACCGTCGGCTGCCGTTCCGCGGCGACCAGCGCGAAGGTCGGCTGCCCGAGACCATCGCTGCGCGGCGCGCTGATCTGCAGCGACTTGAATTCGGGCAGGAATTTCGAGACCGGGTCGGTCAGCTGGATCTTGCCGTCCTCGACCAGGATCATCGCGCCGACCGAGGCGATCGGCTTGGTCATCGAGTAGATGCGAAAGATCGTGTCCTTCGCCATGGTCTTCTCGGTGCCCTTGTCCTGGTAGCCGAAGGCCTCGTGGTAGGCGACCTTGCCCTTGCGTGCGATCATGATCACCGCGCCGGGCAGCTTGCCGTCCTGGATCTCCTTCTTGAAGGCTTCGCCAAGCCTGGCGAGACGCTCGGACGACATGCCGGCGTCCTCGGGTCTGGCGCTTTCCAGCGATCGCGCCCAGGCAAGGGGCGCCGCCAACAACGCAACGGCCGACAGCAGCACAACGACTTTCGCTCTCATGGCGTTTCTCCCTGTCATCGAGGGATGACGCCGCGAGCGTAGCGCGCGGCGTAGCACTGTCCACGCACATGCGCGCGATGCGGGCTCAATCTCCCTGCGATCGTTTCATGTCGCCGATCACCGTCGGGATGAGCTCGGATACGGTGGGATGAATCGGCACCGCCCACTGCAATTGCCTGTAGGTCATGCCAGCATTGATGGCGTCGAGGACGCCGTGGATCGCCTCGTCGCCTCCGGGGCCGAGAATGGCCGCGCCGAGGATCCTGCCGGTCTCGGGATCGGCGATGATCTTCATGAAGCCTTGCGTCTCGCCCTTCTCGACGGCGCGGCCGACGCGCGTCATCGGCCGGCTGCCGACGAGCACCTCGCGGCCCGACTTCTTCGCCTCGGTTTCCGACAGGCCGACGCGGCCGAGAGGCGGGTCGATGAACAGCGCATAGCCCGGGACGCGGTCGCCGACGCGGCGGCAATCGCCGTCGAGCAGGTTGGCGGCGACGATCTCGAAGTCGTTGTAGGCCGTGTGGGTGAAGGCGCCGCGGCCGTTGCATTCGCCGAGCGCCCAGACCCCGTCGGCCGTCGTCGCAAGGCCGTCGTCGACCTTGATGAAGCTGCGTCCGTCGACCTCGATGCCGGCCTCGGCGAGGCCGAGATCGTCGGTGTTCGGGCGGCGGCCGACGGCCAGGAGGACGTGCGAGCCAAGCGCCGCGGGTTCGCCGGAACGGCAGTCGACATTCACTTGCACGCTGCCGTCGCGCGGCTCGAAGCCGATGCACTTGGCGTCGACGCGGACAGCGATGCCCTCGCTCTCGAGGATGTCGCGGATGGCCGCGGAAATGTCGGGGTCTTCGCGCGAGACCAGACGCGGCGCCGTTTCGACGATGGTCACCTTGGCGCCGAAGCGGCGGAACATCTGTCCGAACTCGATCCCGACATAACTGCCGCCGATGACGACGAGATGCTCGGGCACGTGGTCGAGGGCGACCATGCCGGTATTCGTGAGATATGTGATGCGGTCGATGCCCGGCATGTCCGGCACCGCGGCCCGGCCGCCCACATTGATGAAGATCTTTGCGGCCGTGAGCGTCTCGCCGTCGATCTCGACCTCGTGCGGGCCGACGAAACGGGCGTGGCCGCGGATCAGCGTGCAGCGCTCCATGCCCGACAGCCAGCTTTCCAGGCCGGAGCGCGCGTCGCGCGTCACCGTCGCGGCGCGCGCGTGCACCCGCTTCATGTCGACCGTGATCCCTCCGGCGATGGCGACGCCGAAATCGGCGCTGCGCCGCGCCAGATGCGCGGCATAGGCGCTCGCCACCATGGTCTTGGTCGGCATGCAGCCAGTGTTGACGCATGTGCCGCCGACGAGATGGCGTTCTGCGATGGCAACGGTCATGCCGGCCGCCGCCAGACGCGCGGCGAGCGAGGGTCCCGCCTGTCCTGCCCCGATGACGATTGCGTCGAACGTCTTGCTCATGGGACTCTCCCGAGCATGATCCGGCAAAGTGGAGACCACCTTGCCGACCGGGATCATGCGATCTTGAACCAAGCCGGAGCGGGCGCTTCAATTCGAATCGATCACGCGCCGACGATCAGCACCCTCCCCTCATAATGGCGGCTCGACCCCGCCCTCCTTTTTGCAGGCGATGCCGGCCTCCTCCAGGTCGAGCTCGCGCTCGATATGCCGGCGCGCCTCGTCGGTTATGCGGCCGTCCTGCAGCAGCTTGTAGATGTGGGCGCGTTCGGCCGCGATCAGCTTCGTCCTGATGTCCGCCGCGGCCGCTGCGGCGTCTGCCTGCTGCGCGAGGCGATGCGGCAGGCGCGCCGCCCGGTAATCGTGCCGCAGGCGCAGCGCCGCCAGCACGTCGGGCGCAATGCCGCCGCCGCCGGCGAGCTCGTCGAGGCGGCGCTCAGCGACGGCCAGCGCATCGGCGCGCGCGGCGAGCTCGGCCTCGGCCTCGCGCCGGTGTTCGTCGGCGCTGTGGCGTGCCAGGCCGAGCCGCTTGACGACGCTCGGGAGCAGCAACCCCTGCCCGACGAGCGTGATCACGATCACCCCGAACGTGACGGCGAGGATGGTGTCGCGTTGCGGGAACGGCGCGTCGCTGGCGGTGTACAAGGGAATGGCGAGCGCCGCCGCGAGCGAGACGACCCCGCGCACGCCGACGAAGGACAGAAGGAAAGCCCATTGCCAGGGCGGCGCCGGGTCGCGGCGCGCCAGCGAGGGGCTCAGCCGGCGCGGCAGATAGACCGCGGGGAACACCCAGACGAAGCGCGCGGCGATCACCACGACAGTCGTGAGCAGCACCGCCAATACGAGATCGCGCAACGCCACCGTTCCCATGCGCTCGAGCAGCGTGCGCGCCTGCAAACCCGTGACCAGGAACACGAAGCCTTCCAGGAAATAGATCACCAGGTCCCAGAAGAAGATGCCCTGCAGCCGCGTCGCAGCGGGGATCAGCAGCGGCCCGTTCCAGCCGACGAACAGGCCTGCGGCGATCGTCGCCAGCACGCCCGATCCGCCGAGATGCTCGGGAACCCAGAAGGCGACGTAGGGCGTCATCAGCGACAGCGTCAGTTCGATATGCGGGTCGCGCACCCAGCGGCGCAGGCGCAGGCTGAGCCAGCCGAGGCCGATGCCGTAGGCGATCTCGCCGATCACGATCAGGGCAAAGGTCCCGGCCGCCTGGCCGAGCGAGAACAGTCCGGTGCTGACGGCGGCGACGGCGAAGCGATAGAGGATCAGCGCCGTGGCGTCGTTGGCCAGCCCCTCGCCTTCGAGCACCACGACGAGGCGGCGCGGCAACCCGAGACGGCGCGCGATCGCCAGCGGCGCCACCACGTCGGGCGGCGCCACGATGGCGCCGAGCACGAAGGCGACCGCAAGCGGCATGCCGAGCAGCCAGTAAGCGGCCGCCGCAACCGCGGCGGTGGTGAAGACGACGCAGCCGAAGGCGAGAAGGATGATCGGGCGCAGGTTGAAGCGGAACTCGCGCCAGCTCATGGCGACGCCGGCGTCGTAGATCAGCGGCGGCAGGAGGCCGAGCAGGACGATCTCCGGCGCCAGCTCGATGCGCGGCAGGCCCGGCACGAGGGCAAGTCCGATGCCGGCGACGACGAGAAGGATCGACGGCGCCGTGTCGAGCCGCCGGGCGAGGAGTGCCACGACGACCAGCACCGCGAGCAGGAGCAGCAGCGTCTGAAGCGTCGCCGTCATGCGCGCTACATTGCTTGCTCGCGCGGCGACGCGCAATGCACGCGGCCGTGAGCGACCGATGTCGTCCGAGAGCCTCGCGAAGGAACGGGCGGGCTTTCCAAAATTTAGCGCTGAGGCCGTAAGCCGCTGCGTGGCGCGATGGGGCACGCAGGAGATGGTGCGGCAGCCGAGCCCGTTCGGAAATGCACACGAAGCCGAGCAAAGGCTTCGCCGCCTGAAAAACGGCTTGCGTGCAGTGACGCGCCGCTACGAGCGCGCCGTTCAGCGCCGGCGCCCCGAAAAGCTCATTCCGCTCATCATCATCGCAACGATTGTCGGAATGACGCTCGGACTGGCGTTGATGATGCTGTTCCCCTCCTTGCGATAACGATGCATCACGCGCCTTGATGCCGGCCATGACAACGATGGAGCGCATTTGCGACGCCGCGACGGCCTGCCGCTGCCCCGCGTCCCTCATCCCGCCTGGGGCTCGTATTCGTCGTGTCGCCGCCACCAGACGCCGGGCTCGTTGCGTCCCTTCGGCGCCCGGTCGAGCCACTGGTACATGCCCCAGAGGCCGTCCAGCCCGCGCGAATAGGCCGAGTAGGTGTGGTAGACGGCGCTACCCTCGCGCGCGAAGGCGCTGAGGCCCGGCCGCTCGCGCGTGTAGGTCGCGGAGTCGGTTCCGGACATGGCCGCGAACACGGCAGCCCCGGAGCCCTCGCGCGGCCGCCATGGCGGCTCGCGCCGGTAGTTGTAGTCGATGCCCTCGCGCTGCTGCGCCTCGCTGAACCAGACGCTGAAGTCGGCATTGAAGTCGCCGCCGAAGGACGATGCCCAGGGAAACGCCCAGCCCATGCGCCGCTTGTAGGCCTGCAGCTGCGCCAGCGGCGCGCGCGACACCGCCCACAGCATCACGTCGTGGTTGGCGAGGTGCACGGCGAAGCCGTTGAACCCATCGGCGATCGCCGAGCAGGACGGGCAGCCGGCCGTGTAGCCGGGCCCGAACATGAAATGGTAGACGAGCAGCTGCGAGCACCCGCGGAAAAGGTCCGCGAGCGACGCACGGCCCTCGTCGGTGTCGAAATGGTAATCCTTGTCGAGGCGCACCCACGGCAGCTCCTGCCGCCGCCGCGCCAGCTCGTCGTTCTGCTGCGTCACCTCCTTCTCCGCCTCGAGCAGCTCCATCCGCGCGCTCAGCCACTCCTCGCGCGTTCCCATCCTGTGCGTCATCACGTTGCTCCCTTCGTCCTGATCGTCCTGGATAGATTACGCCTCGGGTCTCGGAGGGCGGGAGTGACAAGTGTGGCGGGATTTGCATGGATTCGCTGATCACAGCGGCGGCGCAGGCGCTGGCCGCCGGTGATCCGCTCGGCGCCTTGAACCGGGTCGCCCTGCGCGACGACGCGCCGGCGCTCGCGCTGCGCGGCATCGCCATGGCGCAGCTCGGCGATCTCGACCGCGCGAGAGCCCTCGTCAGGCGTGCCGGGCACGCCTTCGGCCCGAAGGAGGTTCTGGCTCGGGCGCGCTGCGTCCTCGCCGAGGCCGAGATCGCGCTGGTCTCCCGCGACCTCGCCTTTCCCGCGAAGACGTTGAACGCGGCGCGCGCGGTTCTCGAGATGCACGGCGACCGGATCAACGCGACGCATGCGCGCTGCCTCGAGGTGCGGCGCCTCCTCCTGATCGGTCGCCTCGACGAAGCCGAACGCACGATCGACGGGCTCGACCCCGCATCCTTACCGCCCGCCTTGCGGGCGGCGCACGAGCTGGTGCTCGCGGGCATCGCCATGCGGCGCGTGCGCGCGAGGGCCGCGCGCGCCGCCCTCGCCCGCGCCGCACGCGCGGCGCGCGACGCCGGCATCCCGGCCCTGACGGCGGAGGTCCGGAACGCATCGGTTGTGCTTGACACGCCAGCGGCCCGCCTGATTGCGCGTGGCGTAGAGCGGCCGCTCCTGCTGAAGGAGGTCGAGGCGCTGCAGGCCTCGCCGGCGCTCGTCGTGGACGCGTGCCGCCACGTCGTGCGTGACGCACGCGCGACGGCCTCGCTCGCCCGGCGCCCGGTGTTGTTCGCGCTCGTCCGTGCGCTGGCCGAGGCTTGGCCCGGCGATGTGCCGAGGGAGGTTTTACTCGCGCGTGCGTTCGGCGCGCGGCATGCCGACGATTCGCACCGCGCGCGTCTGCGCGTCGAGATCGGGCGCCTTCGCGCCCTGCTCGGCCCGCTCGCCGGCGTGAGCGCGACGTCGCGCGGCTTTGTGCTCACGCCGCGGCGCGGGCGCGACATCGTCGTGCTGGCGCGGCCGGTCGAGAACAAGCACGCGGCGGTGCTCGCCTTGCTCGCCGACGGCGAGGCGTGGTCGAGCTCCGCCCTGGCGCTGGCGCTCGGCGCCAGCCAGCGCACCGTGCAGCGGGCTCTCGACGCCCTCGCAGCCGGCGGCAAGGTGCACACATTCGGCCGCGGTCGCGCGCGCCGCTGGATGACCCCGCCCGTGCCGGGATTCGCGACGACCTTGCTGCTCCCCGTTCCGCTGCCGAGGGGCTAGCATGAGTGGGGCGGTGGCCCCGCGGTGAATGGAGACGGCGAAATGGACATCCGATCGACATTGACGGAGCTGTGCGAGGCCTTCAATGCGCACGACCTCGATCGCATCATGGCGTTCTTTTCCGACGATTGCGTCCTGGAGATGCCGCGCGGAAGCGAGCCGTGGGGTTCGCGCTTCGCGGGCAAAGGGAATGTACGAGACGCGCTGGCAACGCGCTTCCAGGGATTGCCCGATGTCCACTACGGCGACGACAAGCATTTTGTTGACGAGGCTGCCAATACCGGGATCTCGAAATGGACTCTCACCGGCACGACTCGCGATGGAAGGCGGATCGAGGTCGGAGGTTGTGACTTCTATACGTTCCGCGACGGCAAGGTGATCCGCAAGGATTCGTACTGGAAGATCGTGGAGTGAGAAGCGGTGCCCCTGCGTCGCTTCCATTCGCGACCATCTTGTTACTCCGCGCCCCACTGCCGGGCGACTAGAGTGCCACGCACTCACGTTGTCATCACCGGCCTTGTGCCGGTGATCCCGATGTGTGAGGCGCCATTCCGGTCGGGATGGCCGGCACAAGGCCGGCCATGACAATGGTGGCGCCTGGTGATGTGAAGGAAGCGATTCCATGAAGCGATCAGCTGCCGAAATCGTCCGTGTATACGGGCCCTTTCCGGGCGTCGAGGGCGTGCATGGGCTCACCTTCGACGGGCGGCACGTCTGGTTCGCGTCCGGCGACAGGCTCAACGCCCTCGATCCGGACAGCGGCAGGACGGTGCGCACGATCGCCGTCTCGGCGCATGCGGGAACCGCCTTCGACGGAGAGCACCTGTTCCAGATCGCCGAGGACCGCATCCACAAGATCGATCCGCATAGCGGCCGTGTCGTCGCCACGATTCCGGCGCCCGGCGGCGGCGCCGATTCGGGGCTTGCCTGGGCCGAAGGTGCGCTCTGGGTCGGCCAGTATGGCGAGCGAAAGATCCACCAGATCGATCCCGGGACCGGGGCGATCCTGCGCACCATCGAGTCGAACCGCTTTGTCACCGGCGTCACCTGGGTCGACGGCGAGCTCTGGCACGCCACCTGGGAAAACGACGAGAGCGAAATCAGGCGTATCGACCCGCAAAACGGGGAGGTCTTGCAGCACCTCGACATGCCGCCCGGCATTGGCGTGTCGGGCCTCGAATCCGACGGCGGCGACCTGTTCTTCTGCGGCGGCGGCAAGAGCGGCAAGGTGCGCGCAGTGAGGCGGCCGAGGTGAACGCCGGAGTTCCCGCCAGAGCATGATCCGGCCAAGTGGCCACCACCCCCGGATCAAGTCCGGGGGCAGGCTTCGCCGAATAAGATCATGCGGCACAACAAAAACTTGAGCAGGATCGATTCAAGCTGAAGCGATTCTGCTCTAGGCGCGACGCGCCGCCGGATCGGGCCGCGCATCATCCTGCCCTGAGTTGCACCTCGATCGCCGGCTGACACTCGGGCGTGACGGTGACGTCGACGAACGCCACCTGCCCGGGGACGCCGCCCTGCACCTGCAGCTTGTAGGATCCGGCGGGGAGGCTTGCGATCTCGACCTCGCCACGCGCGTCCGCGAAGGCCCGTCTGCCGTAAGGGGCGCCATCGGGGCCGACGACCACGACATAGGCGCCGCTCGGCTGCCCGAACGGATCGAGGACCCGGAGACGCACGTTTCCGGTGCTCTCGGCAAGACGCAATCCGACCGGCCGGTGCAGCTGCGCGAGCTTGCCGGAGACCGTCACGGGCGTCGCGTGCGAGTGATATCCCGGCCCGCTCGCCACCATGAGGTATTCCCCGTCAGCCAGCAGGCAGGAGAACGCTCCCGACAGCCCCGACACTGCCCTTGCGCCGGCCATGTCCTCGATCTTCTCGGCGATCGCGTCGCCGCGTCGGCCGTAGAAGGTGACGACGGTCTCGTTCGGCGGCTCGGAGTTCGTTGCCGTCACCAGCCGCCCCGAGAGGCCACCCGCCGGCACGGTGAAGGTGTGGCAATCGCATGGGTCGTAGGCAGGAACGAATATGGGCGGCAGCAGGCAGTAGCCGGCTTCGCTTTCGATGGCCGCGACCAGCACATAGCCCGCGTAGCGTGACGTCAGCGGGCACGCCGTGCATCCGGTGTGATCGGTCTCGCCGAGGGTCACCATGCGCACGGCGCCGTCCTCGATCTCGGCCAGCATGACGGTGGCCCCCGAGAACGGCTCGCCGCCTGCGTCGAGGACCTGCACGGACACCGGGGCGCCGCCGAGCGCCTGGAAGAACACGTGCGCATTGTCGGCGCTGAAGCTGATCCGCTTCATGTAGATGCGGTCGGTGCCGGCGACGAGCTGATACTCGCCGGGCGACAGATCCTCGAATTCGAAATAGCCGTTGGTTTCGGTCGAGGTGAAGGCGATCGGCCGCCCTTCCCTGGCCAGCACCACGACCTCGTCCTCGAGCGGAACGCCCGTGCTCGCCACCATCACGCCGCGCATCGTCCCGCCGTCGCCGGCCTGCGCCACGGCGGCGCCGACGGCGAGGCCGAGCAGGCGCACGACGCATTTCATCAGGTCCATCGGCAGGAACAGCTCGAGCAGGAATTCCAGGATGCCGCGCGCGATGCCTGACGCGCCGTCGACGTCGCCTTTCGCCTTGCGGCGCGCTTCCTCGGCTTCGCGCAGCTCGCGCTCGGCGCGCTCCACCGCCTCTTTCGCCGCCGCTTCGGAATTTTCCGCGGCCTTCTTCGCCTGCCTGATCTTGTGGCCCCATTCGTGCTCGGCCGCCTGCCGGGCGCGCTTGATGGCTTCGGCCTCCGGGACGCTGGTGCCGAGTTCCCTGAGCACCCTCTCGAAGGTCTCGCGGTAACCTCTCTCCGCAGCCGCGATGGCGGCCTGCAGGGCTTCGCGGATTTCGGCGAGGGCGCGGGCGGCTCGCTCGAGCGCCCGGCGCGCGGCGTTGACCACCTCCTCGGCAGCCTTGAGGAGGTCGCGCAGCGCCTCGAGCCTTTTCTTGATGGCCTTGAGATCCTTGATCTTGTCGAGGATCTTGCCGAGCTTCGCGAGCTTGCCGATCGGAATGAGACCGATGATGTCGAGGATCTTTCCGACGAAATCCGCCATCTGGCCCTCCCTTGCATTGGATCGCTGATCAGCCTCCGGCTCGGATGATGTCGGGCGCGAAGGCTGCTTCTGCCGTGCGTTCCGCTGAAGAAGGCCCCTGCGGAGGCCGCTTGGAGGATCGGACCGGAAATCCGGGGGGCGACGGCCGCCTCAGGCATGCGCCTGGCCAGGCACCGGTCTGCGTCGCCGCGTGCCCCCGAAATCATTCGCCGCCCTGACGGCACTTTGATGCAGATCGCGAGCCGCCGGTGTCACGCGGTTCACATTCTGCCCTGCTTCCCTGCCGCCGATGCCGGCGATGCCCCGGCGCAGGAATCGGAATGCGCCCGTCTCGCGGGGCCGTTACGTATGGCGACACCAGCATCGACAGGACGAGTGAGATGAAATCCGCCACGAGCCGGCGCCCTCCGGCACCCCCCGCCCCTCTCGGCAATGCCGAAGCCGATCCGCGCTGGCAGTCCATCGTCAATCGCGACGCGCGCTGTGACGGCCGCTTCGTCTACGCGGTGAAGACGACCGGCGTCTATTGCCGCCCGTCGTGCCGCTCGCGCCTGCCAAAAGCTGAGAATGTCGGCCTTTTCGCAACTCCCGCCGAAGCCGAAGCGGCCGGTTTCCGCGCCTGTCGCCGCTGCGGGCCCATTGACGCCCCGTTCGTGGCGCACGATGACGCGCAGGCGAAACTCATGCCTGCGAGCGCCGCCGTCGAAGCAGCCGAAGCGCGTATGCGCAACTACGACTGGGACCAGGTGGCACGCGACCTCGACGGCCATGGCGCGGCGGTCCTGACAAAACTGCTCTCGCCGGCGGAGTGCGACGCCATCGCAGCCCTCTATCCCCGCGAGGAGCATTTCCGCAGCCACGTCGTCATGGCGCGCCACGGCTTCGGCAAGGGCGAATACCGCTATTTCGCCTACCCGCTGCCCGATCTCGTCGCGGGTCTGCGCACGGCGCTCTATCCGCATCTCGCGCCGGTCGCCAACGGCTGGAGCGAACGCATGGGCCTCGGCCTGCGCTATCCGGCCGAGCACCGGCAGTTTCTGGAGCTGTGCCACGCGGCCGGCCAGACGCGGCCGACGCCGCTGCTGCTGCAGTATGTCGCCGGCGACTACAACTGCCTGCATCAGGACCTTTACGGCGACCTCGCCTTCCCGCTGCAGGTCGCGATCCTGCTGTCGGAACCGGGCAAGGATTTTGCCGGCGGCGAGTTCGTCATGACCGAGCAGCGCCCGCGCATGCAGACGCGCCCGCAGGTTATTTCGCTGCGCCAGGGCGACGCAGTCGCCTTCGCCGTGTCGAGCCGTCCGGTCAAAGGCACCCGCGGCACCTATCGCGTCAACATGCGACACGGGGTCAGCGAGATCCGCTCGGGCGGGCGCCACACCCTGGGGATCATTTTTCACGACGCCGCCTGATGCGGCCGCCTCAAACGTTGAGAACGTGAGCGGCCGGCATGTTTCGGGGGAGCAAACCGGGCATGGAGCGCGGCGGCACGTGCTCCCGCAGTCTCTGGGTCGCAGATGGAGCCGGCGAGGATCAAAAGCGTCCCTGAATCGCCGGGCCTGTTCGTTTTCAGTGCCGATGGGGCTCGTGCTCGGGCGGGTCGAGATACCAAAGGGCAACCACGACTGCTTGGGACGATTTGCCGCCGGCGCCGTTGGCGATGGCGCAGGTTGCCGTCAGTGCGAGGCAGGCCGGTGCGAGTCGACGACGGCATCTCGGCGGCGGTGAGCGGCCAAGGTTTGCTCACAGGTCGCGCGCGGCTAGAGTGTGCGAATCAGTTCCGCAGCAGCCGCAGGCGCGCGCGATGGCAGCGCGTACGAGAGAGGGAGAACCCGTTGCACGTTCGCCGATACGCGCTGAGTGTCCTGGCGCTCGCCAGCCTTCTCCTCGGCGGCTGTTATCGAACCTCTGAAAGCGGGATGATGGCGGACACCGCCGCCTCGTTGCGCTCGCTCGGCGACCAGACGAAGGAAAACATGCGCGCCGTCTGGGAAGGCGCCAAGAAGCTGCCGCGTCCGGCGCAGGTGATTCCCGCCAGCGCGCGATGCGATGTCTCGGCGGACGGCGAATTGAGCTGCCGCGAAGCCGCCGTTCAGGCCTGCCGGAAAAAAGGCTACACGAGCGGCCGCGCCGTCGATACCGCCAGCGTCGATGCCTGCCGCCCCGCCAGGCCGGATGAGCGCCGCAGCGGCGAGAGCGTCACATGCCGGACCCGATACGAGGTGACGACGGCGTTGTGCTGGTGAGGATGGAGGATGCCCGGTGACGTGCACCCGCAGGTCATCCCGCTCTGCCAGGACGACGCCGTCGCTTCGACGTGCCCCACGTCGCCCTTTCGGGAGACGCAACTGCAATCGGCGCCGCCGACGAAGGAAGCCCTATCGCTTAGCGTCAACGAAGGGGGATATCGGCCGTCACGGCTCTCGCCTCATCTCAAGTTTTACCCCGGCTTCTCCGGCGACGGCGAATCCCAGCCGTTCGTAGAGCCGTCGCGCCGGATTGTTCTTGAGTACCGTGAGCACGACGGGCTTTCCGCTCGTCACCCATCCCGCAAGCAAGGCTCGCAATACGGCGGTGCCAATTCCCGCTCTCTGATGCCCAGGTGCAATAAAGATCTGCTGCAGGAAGATTTCAGAAGAGCTTTCCCGCGCCTGCAGCCAGCCGACATCGAGCCCGTCGACGCGGATGACCCGCACGTCTTCAAGCCTCCATTGGGCGGCAAAGTTTGTGACCTGCTTCCGTTCGTCCCACGTCATGAGCTCTTCCGTATAAGGCCTCATCGTGGAGAGATAGAGTCCGAGTGCGAACGCATAGTCTTCCGAGGTTGCCAGCCGAAGCATTATGCCGTTCGTCATGCGGCCAACCTACTCCCACTCGATCGTCCCCGGCGGCTTCGAGGTGATGTCGTAGGTGACGC
>DATBIR010000203.1:0-12159 GCA_036556825.1 Beijerinckiaceae bacterium | reverse complement strand
TCGCGCCCGCCGCCTTCGCCAGCGCGATCCCTTTCTGCCACGTGGAATGGCCCCAGCCGACGCAGGCGCAGTATTCCTCTTCCGAGAACATGCCATCGTAGATGACCAGATCCGCATCCTGGATGAAGCGCGCGAGGTCGGGCGGGGGCCACGGGGCCGTATGCTCGATATCACTGATGTAGCAGACGCTTCGCCCCTTGTGATCGATGCGGAAGCCGGTCGATCCGCCCGGATGGTGCAGGCCGTGGGTCCCGACGGCGAGGCCGTCGCTCAGATGGAGCGTCGCGCCCGCCTCGAAGCCGATATGCTCGAACGTGCAGGGAAGCTGGTCGAGGCCGACGGGGAAAAGCGGCTCCGAAAAGATGCGCTCGAGCGGCTCCTGCGCGCTGGTGCCGTCGAGATTGCCGCAATAGAGGCGGATCAGCCGGTTGCCGAGCAGCGCCGGCTTGAAAAACGGCAGCCCGCCGATGTGATCGAGATGCAGGTGGCTCAGAAGAATGTCGATTTCGGCGGGCGCTTGACGCCCCAGCTCGCCTCCGAGCGCCGACAGCCCGGTGCCGGCATCGATGATGAGAAGACGGGTTCCGCAACGGATTTCCACGCAGGGGGTATGGCCCCCAAACTCCACGAAACGTGGACCGGACGTGCAAACAGAGCCCCTCACGCCCCAGAATCGGACCTGGAGCGCGTCCCCTAGCGCGGGAGCTTTCCACAACATCATGGTGCTTGTGGACCCGCCTAAAATGGCTTGGCTGTGCGCCAGCGCACACCGCGGGCTGCCGGCCTATGCTCAACTACCCAGTTCATGCAGGCTCCAGCGCGGTGGTCTGGCTGGAGCGGCGGTCCTCGATACGGGTGCCGCCGCTCTCGAACCGCACGATGCTGTCGAAGGGCGGCTGGTCGAGATTCGGCGGCAGGGACGCGGTGACGATCACGAGGCCGCGCCCGATCATGGCCCGGCGAAGGCGCTTGATCAGATCCTCGGCGACGGGGCCCGACAATCCGTCGAGCGCGCGTTCCACGACGACGATGTCCGGGCGCCGGACGAGACAGCGGGCGAGGTCGATGGCGGCGATCTCCCGCGGATCGAGCCCGTCGCCACGGATGTCGATGCGCGAGTCGAGCCCGACCCGGAACACCTCATGGTTTAGGCCGCGATTGGTGAGCACCCGTTGGATCAACGCGCGCACCTCGGTCTCGGCGCCGGCCCGATCCTGAGCGATGCGGCCGAAGAGCAGATTGTCCTGGACGCTGGCCGCCGCGCAGATCCGGTCCGGATGGTAGAACTCGATCGCCGGCTGCAGGCTGAGGGGCAGCAGCTTGGCGAATGCCTCGCGCGCTCCGACGAGGCGTCGTTCGGTATCGGCATCGAGAAGACCGAGGCGGTGGCGGTTCTCGCTGTAGCGCAGCGCCAGGCCGATCAGGCGCTCGCGGTCACGCGAGCTCTCCGCATCGCGCCGCCGCTCGTTCTTGCGCTCGATGAGATCCTGGAAATAGCTGCGCTCCGCCGCAGTGAAGAAGGAGAAGCGGTCGAACAGGGGATGCCCGTCGGGGATGTCCGCGAAAATCTCGATGATGTTCTGGGCGACCGCCGTTCCCATGGCGGTCAGGGGCTTGGTCAGCCCTTCCGACTCGAGGATCGCGCGCACGAACGGGTGGGACGGCAGATTGCTTTCGCGGAACGTGTCGCCGAGAGGCACGCCGAACAGGATGTTCTCGCCGACCGTGGCGTTGTGATTGTAGCGCTGTGGATCGAACGGCTCGACGCATGCGCGCAGGTTTTCCGAGGTGATGGCGGCCTGCACGGCGCGCCGCGCGTCGACGAGGGCGCTCGCGAGCTTGTGCTCGCGCTTCGGATCGACGGTGCCCGCGAGGCCGCGGGCATGGACGAAACCATCCAGGCCGGCGGTCGTCACCGCTTCGAGCAGGCGCTGGTCGATGTCGGCGGCGGCCGCATCCTGGCAGCCATACAGGAGGTTCTGGCGCAGCGTCCCGGCGATCAGGATCGTGTCGCCGCCGGCATAGGCGATGCGCCGCGCCCGCTCGCCCGGGTCGGCGAAGGGCAGATCGACGCCGGCGAAGGTGAGGCGCCCGACGGAGGGGTCGATCTGGCCGCCCACCAGCCCGGCGAACAGCTTTGCCGAACCGCCTGAGCCATCGACGAGGGCGACATGCGCGGGCATCACGATCGACAGGTTGACGCCCGTGATCCGCGCGCCGGTGGCGGGGTCGTAGGCGGCGACGCCCTCGGCGGCGAGCACGCCCGAGCCGGGCAGCGCGCCGCTCTGGGCCGCGCGGCCCCGCGACTGGAAGCCGCCGAGCGCGCGCGCGATCTCCTCGAAAAGGCGTCGCGAGGCTTCCACCCCCCGCTGCCAGTCCATCATACGGTCGAGCGCCAGCACGGCGGCGGCTGCCGCGGCCAGGACGGCGGCCATCTCGCCTGCCGTGATGCCCCGTGCTGGCCCGACCCATGCGCCCGCGGCGACTATCGCCACGAGCACGAAGGCCGACGCGAGGGTGGTGAGGGCGGCGGCGGCGCTCGCGTCCCGTTCAGCAGGCCGAGCCGACTGGCGGCGCACGGCAAGATCCTCGCTGACCCGGCTTCGCTCGAACCCCGCGGTGCCGTGGGCGCGCATCGCCGGCAGGCGGCGCCCGAGATCGACGAGCAGGCGCCGCAGCGCCGCTCCCTCGCCGGTCCGGCTGTCACTGAGCCGACTGAGCGCGTCGAGCCGGCGCGGCCACACGAAGGCGATGATCAGCAGCGTGGCGGCAAGGGCGACGGAGAGCCACCAGTCGACCGATCCGGCATAAATGAGCGCGACGGCAATGATGGTCGCCCCGACCGCCGGCGTGAGCACGGCCGAGCCGAGGAACGCGCCCTCGCGCGCCAGGCCTTCGCCGGCAAGGGCCGCGGCGTGCCGCACGTCTTCCCGCGCCGAGGGGCGCGCCCCGACGATGCCGTCGACGATCGTGCGCCGCAGCCGTGCGAGGACTCGCGCGCCGGCCACCGTCTGGATCGCCCCGAACAGGAGAGCCCCGATCGAGAGCGCCAGGGCGACCGCCAGAAGGGCCGCGACCGACGCCATCACGAACTTGCCGCGGTCCAGCGAGATTCCTTGCAGGAACACGATCGGCTCTTCGGCGATCCGCTCTGGCAAGGTGAGCGCGACGCGTAGGAACGGCGCCGCGGACCGCCCGTCAAAAACGCGACCCGCGATGGCGTCGTCGATCGCCACCCGGACGAGGTCGAGTCCGAGCCACAGGATCGGGATGGCGATCAGCAACAGGGCGATGGCCGCGGCGTGGAGCGCGCGCGTGGTCTTCCACACGAAACGAACCGGATTGCGCTCCATGAAGAGTCCTGGCGAGGAATTCGAATATGGCCAAGTTACCCGGCGCGCACCCCCTCGCGCAACCGAAGCCCGACCCACCGTCCAGATAGGCCAAATCGCCGAAGGTCTACAAGCGATTAGCAGCCGGAGCAGGAGGCTGGTAAGAGGCACCGGCTGCGGCTACGCCGAATCAACGCACATGCTTAACATCAAGCTGACGTGGCGGCCGGGAGTGGGGGACGAATGATGAACAACGTTGTCGATCGGGCGAAGAACATCGTGCTGACGCCGAAGACCGAGTGGGCGATCGTCGATGCGGAGCCGACGAGCATTCAGGACATCTACACGAGATACCTGGTGCCGCTTGCCTTGATCCCGGCTATTGCCGGCTTCATCGGCATGTCCATCGTCGGAATCAGTGTTCCCGTGATCGGCACGGTCAGGACGGGGTTCTTCACCGGTCTCGTGCAAGCCGTCCTGCAGTTCGGCGTCTCCCTGGCGATGATCTATGTATTCGCCATCGTCATCGACGCGCTCGCGCCCACATTTGCCGGTCAGCGCAACCAGCTGGCAGCCTTCAAGGTCGCCGCCTACGCGATGACGCCGGCCTTTCTCGCCGGCATCTTCTCTCTGATCCCGGCCCTGTCGATCTTCGGCGTTCTCGGTCTTTATTCGATCTATCTTCTTTATCTCGGGCTGCCCCGCCTGATGCGCACGCCTCCGGACAAGGCGGCCGCCTACACGGCGGTCGTCGTGGCGGCGGCGATCGCGCTGTGGATCGTGTTCTTCGGAATTCTTGCTATCCTGGCGTGATTCACGACCTCGCGCATGCTCCGGCAAGGTGCGCGCCGCCGTGCCGAAGAAGTCTAGTCCCCACCTGATCGGGATCATGGGATGCACAGAGAAGGAGAGCGGGATCGATTCAATCTGAATCGATCCTGACCCGGGCATGTGCCGACGGAAATCGGACCTATGAGCGTCTTTCGCATCAATGCGCTGGCGGTGCCGCCACCGGACGGCCGCCAGTCGCCGACGGCGCTGGCCACGGCGCTTGGCGCCCGCCGGCTGCTCGCCGGCCATGGCTTTTCGACGGTGACGGAGCTGACGCTCGCGACGGGCCGGCGCGCCGATATCGTCGCCCTCGGCGGCGACGGCACCATCTGGATTGTCGAGATCAAGTCGAGCGTCGCCGACTTCCGTGCCGACGGCAAATGGTCTGAATACCGCGAATTCTGCGACCGCCTGTTCTTCGCCGTGCCGACCGACTTCCCGACCGAGATCCTGCCGGCCGAGGCCGGCCTGATGCTGGCGGATTCCTTCGGCGCCGAAATCTTGCGCGAAGCGCCGGAGCATCGCCTCACCGCCGCGCGCCGCAAGGCGACCATGCTGCGCTTCGCGCACGCGGCCGCCGGCCGCCTGCACATGCTCGTCGATCCGCAAGGCGCCGCCGGGCTGATGGATTGAGCTGCCGCTGCTCTCCCCGGCTTCCCCGCTTTCCCCGTCTTGCCCGCTTTGCACGGCGGCTCCGCCCGCCCGTTCCACCAAATTTCAGCAAAATACTGGGGAGCGCGGCGCAAGCCGCCGCGCGACCGGTCATGGCGCCGACCGACCAGACGAGAGGAAGAGCGCGATCCTTGTCCTGCCCGCTCTAGCGCGGCGCGCGCTTCGCCAGGATGCGCTGCAGCGTGCGCCGGTGCATGTTGAGCCGGCGTGCCGTTTCCGAGACGTTGCGCCCGCACAGCTCGTAGACGCGCTGGATATGCTCCCAGCGCACCCGGTCGGCCGACATCGGATTTTCCGGCGGCTCGGCGCGCTCCCCGGGCTGGGCGATCAGCGCCGCGTAGATCTCGTCGGCATCGGCGGGCTTGGCGAGGTAGTCGTAGGCGCCGAGCTTCACGGCCGTGACGGCCGTCGCGATATTCCCGTAGCCGGTCAGGATCACGCCGCGCGCCTCGGGCCGCCGCTCCTTGAGCCGGGCGATCACGTCGAGGCCGTTGCCGTCGGACAGGCGCATGTCGATGACCGCGTAAGCGGGCGGCTGCGCCTCGATCGCGGCGACCCCGTCGGCGACGGTTTCGGCAACGCGCACCTCGAACCCGCGGCTTTCCATGGCGCGCGCCAGGCGCGTCGAGAACGGCCGGTCGTCGTCGACGATCAGAAGGCTGTTATCCCCACGCGGGCCCGAAACGACCTCACGCGCCTCGGGCATCGCCACATCTGCTTGCGTCACGGGACGCTCCTCGCACCTGCAACTACGTGCCTGTCATATAGGAACGCCTTGGCCGCTCGTCAGGGGGGCGGCGGCCTTGGCATCAACATGCGGTTCCTTCTCAAACGCGGCGCGAGGCCAAATGATCCGGACGACGGCCCCGCTTTCCGGGGAAGCGGCATTGGTGAAGGTCACCTGCGCCCCCGAGCGCTCGATCAGGGTTTTGGCGATGAACAGGCCAAGGCCGAGCCCTGAGCCCTCCTCGATTTCCGACTTGCCCGCCCCGCGGGTCGTCACATAGGGCTCGCCGACCCGCAGCAGCACCTCGGGGGCGAAGCCGGGCCCGTCGTCCCGGATCTCGATGCGCACCTGGTCCGCGGCCCAGGAGGCATCGATCACCACCTTGCCGGCGGCGAAATCGACGGCGTTGTCGATCAGATTGGCGAGCCCGTAGAGCAGGCCGGGACTGCGCCGGCAGATCGGCGCCGGCCCCTCCCCCTGGGCGATGATCTCGATGTCGACGTTGAAGACCCTGTGCGGGGCGACGACCTCCTCGAGCAGATGGCTGAGGGTCATTCTCTCCATGATGTCGGATTGTTCGCCGCCAAGGGAGGTGAGCTTGCCCAGGATGCCGCGGCAGCGATCGACCTGATCGCGCAGGAGCTTGATGTCCTCGGCCATGCCAGGGTCCTTGGGACCCTGCCGGTCGAGTTCCTTGGCGACCAGCGCGATGGTCGCCAGCGGCGTGCCGAGCTCATGGGCGGCGGCGGCGGCGAGGCCGTCCAGCTGCGAGAGGTGCTGCTCGCGCGCCAGCACGAGCTCGGTCGCGGCGAGGGCCTGCGCCAGCTGGCGCGCCTCCTCGGCGACGCGCCAGGCATAGACGCCCGTGAAGGCGGCGCTGAGCAGGATCGCGGCCCAGATGCCGGTCACGTAGAGGAACGGCAGCTGGAGCTGAAGCTGGGCGTCGGCCGACCACGGCACCGGCCGGTGCACGAGGGCGAGCAGGGTGGCGCAGGCGATCGCCAGGAATCCCAGGGCGAGCGTGCGCTCCGGCGGCAAGGCGGTCGCCGAGATCAGCACCGGGGCGAGGAAGAGCATGGCGAAGGGGTTTTGCAGGCCCCCTGTGAGGTAGAGCAGCACGGCAAGCTGCAGGATATCGAAGCCGAGGAGCAGGGTCGCCGCGTCGGCGCTGAGCCGGTAGCTGGCCGGGAAGCGGATGCTCAGCACGCCGTTCAGGGCCGCCGAGATGGCGATCATCAGGAGGCATGAGCCGAAGGGAAGGGGAAAGCCGAGCCCGAAATGGACGACTGCGACCGCGGCGCTCTGCCCGGCGACCGCCAGCCAGCGCAGGCGCACCAGCGTGTCGAGCCGCAGCCGCCGTTCATCTTGCCTGAAGAATTTGGTGGTTAGGTTCGGCATGACTGCACGCTAAGAGCTTGGTCCGGGATAGCCAATCTCAAGCTAAATCCGCCCGGATGAGGCAAAAAAGGCACATCCTTATGGTTAACGGCATATTACCTGTGCGTTAACCGGACCTTAACCTTTGGAATGATCCAATTCCCGGATTGGAACCTTACGTTCCAGCGGCTTGTTAACGGAGGCTTCCTGTCCGGTTGAGGGCAGGGCTCCCCTTGGGGGTGTGAATGGACCTCGCGTATTATTGGTACGAAGCCGCGCATCTGATGCTGAGCCCGGCACGCGCCGCATCCGATGCCACGCAGCTGCTGTTTCAGAATCCGATTAATCCGCTTTCGCATACTCCCTACGGCCGCACCGTGGCCGCAACCTGCGAACTGTTCGAACGCACGACCCGCCGCTACGGCAAGCCGTCCTTCGGCATCGCCTCGACGACGGTGGCGGGCCGGCCCGCTGCCGTGAGCGAGCGCGTCGTATGGGAGCGCCCCTTCGGTCGCGTGATTTCGTTTGACCGGGCGTTGACCGCCGACCAGCAGGTACAGCCGCATCCGAAGCTGCTGATGGTCGCGCCGATGTCCGGCCATTACGCGACGCTGCTGCGCGGCACCGTCGAGGCCTTCCTTCCCAACCATCACGTCTACATCACGGACTGGATCGACGCGCGCATGGTGCCGCTCGCCGAGGGCCGTTTCGGTCTCGACGACTACGTCGATTACATGATCTCGATCTTCCGCGCGCTCGGGCCGGATCTTCACGTGATGGCGGTCTGCCAGCCGTCCGTGCCGGTGATGGCTGCCATCGCCCGCATGGAGGCCGAGAACGATCCGCTGACACCGCGCTCGATGACCCTGATGGGCGGCCCGATCGACACGCGCCGCTCGCCGACCGCAGTCAATCAGCTCGCCGAGCAGCGCGGCGTCGAGTGGTTCCGCCGCAATTGCATCGTCAAGGTGCCGCCTTCCTACGCGGGCTTCTGGCGTGACGTGTATCCGGGCTTCCTGCAGCTCTCCGGCTTCATGGCCATGAACATCGACCGGCACCTGACGGCGCATTGGGACATGTTCCAGCATCTCGTGCACGGCGACGGCGATTCCGCAGAGAAGCACCGCGACTTCTATGACGAGTATCTGGCCGTCATGGACCTGACTGCCGAGTTCTATCTCGAGACGGTCGACACCGTATTCGTTCGTCACGCCTTGCCGAAAGGCGAGATGATGCATCACGGCGAACCGGTCGATCTGATGGCGATCCGGCGCTGCGCGATCATGGCTGTCGAGGGCGAGAAGGACGACATCTCCGGCGTCGGCCAGACCCTGGCCGCGTTGCAGCTGACGCCCAACCTGCCGACCGACAAGAAAGTCTACCATCTGCAGATGGGCGTCGGCCATTACGGCGTGTTCAACGGCTCGCGCTTCCGCAGCGAGACGGCGCCGCGCATTGCCGAGTTCATCCTGACGCAGGAGGCGGTCGCCGCTCAGGAGCGGCGCTCTGCGCCGCATCTGCGCAAGGTCGTCGGCTGAGGATCACGCGCCGTTCAGCGCTGACAAGCGTGTTGCTCGACGGCAGGATCGGACCGTCATGCGATTCGCCCTGCTTCGCCGCACCGATCCGGATCCGGCTCATCTTGATATCCGCCATGGCGAGCAATCCTTTGCCGTGGCGCTGCGCCGGCGTCCGACCGCGCGCCGCATCACGCTGCGGGTCTCCAGCACCACCGGGCAGGTCGTGCTCACGCTGCCCGCGCACACCGATCTTGCGTCGGCGAAGCGCTTCGCCGACGCCCATGGCGGCTGGATCGCCGCCCGGCTTGCGCGGCTGCCCGAGCGCGTCGCCTTTGCCGACGGCGCGCAGATCCCGTTCCGCGGCGTTCCCCACCGCATCGTACACTGGTCGGGCGTGCGCGGGACCACCGTCGCCACCGTCGGTGCGACGGGCGAGCCGATCATCGCCGTCTCGTGCGGCGCCCCGCATGTTGGGCGGCGCGTCAAGGAATTTCTCGAAGCCGAGGCCAAGCGCGACCTGACCGAGGCGGTGCGGCGCTACACGGCCGACCTCGGCATTCCGGCCAAGCGCATCACCATCCGCGATACCAAGAGTCGCTGGGGCTCGTGCTCGACGAGCCGCTGCCTGAACTTTTCGTGGCGCCTGATCCTCGCGCCTCCGTTCGTGCTCGATTATCTTGCCGCCCACGAGGTCGCCCATCTTAAGGAGATGAACCACTCGCGGTCCTTCTGGCGAACGCTTCACAAGCTTTGCGCCTGGACCGACGAGGCCGAGGGGTGGCTCAAGCAGCATGGGACAGAGCTGCACAAATTCGGTTGACACGTCCCCCTGGCCCGCTCTTTGACCAGAAACGGCCGGCTCCGGGAAGGGGTTACAAATTGCCGAACAGGCGTCCGAGCAGCCCGCGCTCCGGCGGCGGCGGCGTCCAGCCGCTGTCGGACGTGCGCGCGCCGGTCCGACCGGCCACCACTGCGCCGCCCACGCCCGGCAGCGGGACCGGCTGCGTATTCTGCAGCGCGACCTTCATGAAGCGGCTCCAGATCTCCACGGGAAGGGTGCTGCCCGTCAGGCGCTTGCCGGGGGTGCCGTCGTCGTTGCCGAGCCAGACACCCGCAACCAGCTGGCCCGTGTAGCCGACGAACCAGGCGTCCCGGAATTCCTGGGTCGTGCCGGTCTTGCCTGCAGCCTCCCAGCCCGGCATCTCCGCCTTCCGCGCCGTCCCCGTCAGCAGCGTCTCGCGCAGCATCGTGTTCATCATCGCCACGGCGCCCGGTTCGATCACCCGTCCGAGGGAGCTGGCGCCGCGCTTGTAGATCGCCTTTCCGTTCGTGCTCTTCACCTGCGCGATGATGTAGGGAATCGTGCCCATGCCGCCATTGGCGAAGGCGGCGTAGGCGCCGACCAGCTCGATCGGCGTCACCTCGGAGGTGCCGAGCGCGAGCGAGGCGTTCGCTTGCAGCGGCGACGAGATGCCGAGGCGCTGCGCCGTCTGCACCACCGTCTTCGGCCCGACCTCGAGGCCGAGGCGCACGGCGACCGTGTTCAGCGACGTGGCGAGGGCGTCCCGCAGGGTCACGGCGCCGCGATAGTCGCGGCTGTAATTTTCCGGGCTCCAGCCCCTGATCGAGATCGGCGCGTCGTCGCGCACCGTATCCGGCGTGAGGCCGCGCTCGAGCGCGGCCAGATAGACGAACGGCTTGAAGGCGGAGCCCGGCTGCCGGCGCGCGGCCGTCGCCCGGTTGAACTGGCTCTCGCCGTAATTGCGTCCGCCGACCAGCGCCGTGATGGCGCCGTCCGGGCGCATGGCGACGACGGCGCCCTGCTCGACGGCGTAGCGCTGGCCCTTTGCCGCCAGCTCGTCGACGAGGGCGCGCTCGGCCGTCGCCTGGAGGTGCGCGTCGATGGTCGTGGTGACGGTGATGTCGCTCTCGACGGCGCCGATGAAATCGTCCAGCACGTCCATGACGAGATCGGCGGCGTAGTTCGCCGAGCTGGCGCCGTAGGCCGGGTTGGTCTTGGCCGGAGCGGTGAGGGCCGCCATCATCTGCGTGGGACGGATGAAGCCCTGCTCGCTCATCGCCGTGAGCACGAGCTGCGCGCGCGCCTGCGCCGCCTCCGGATTGCGGTTCGGCGCGAGCCGGGACGGCGCCTGCACGAGCCCGGCGAGCACGGCAGCCTCGGGCAGCGTGACCTCGCGCGCCGATTTGCCGAAATAGCGCTGCGCCGCCGCTTCGACGCCGTAGGCGCCGGCGCCGAAATAGACACGGTTGAGGTAGAGCTCCAGGATCTGGTTCTTCGCGTAGCGGCGCTCGAGCCACAGGGCGAGGATCGCTTCCTGGATCTTGCGGGAGGCGGTGCGCTCCTGCGTGAGAAAGAGGTTCTTGGCGAGCTGCTGCGTGAGGGTGGAGCCGCCCTGCGTGACGCCGCCGCGTGTGACGTTGCGCATGACGGCACGCCCGATCCCGATCGGATCGATGCCGAGATGCTCGTAGAAGCGGCGATCCTCGATCGCCACGAAAGCCTTCGGCAGATACGGGGGCAATTCCTTCAGGCCGACGGCGCGGCCGCCGGTTTCGCCCCGGTTGGCGAGCAGCGTCCCGTCGCTCGCCAGGATGGCGATATTGGGCGGCCGCTTCGGCACGGCAAGCTGGTCGATCGGCGGCAGCTGCGAGGCATAATAGGCGACGATGCCGGCAAGCGCGATCACGCCCCACAGCCCGGTGACCATGGTTCCGTAGACGAGCCGGCCGAAAAACGAGCGCTGCCGCTTCGCCTTTCGGCCCCGCCTGCCGCCGTCATCGTTCTGACGCGAACCGCGGCGGCCTGATTTCGCCATGTCACCTCCCGCCCGGTCCTCGCGCGACAGGCGCAAGTCCAGCCTTCCCGCGTCGGCGCGCGGGTCGAACGCCGGCTCGCGCCGGGTGCGTCCGTTCGCCATTCGAGAATGTCCCCGCTCGCTTGCCCCGGTTGCACGGGTGAAGCCGCTGAAGGGCAGGTTAAATGTGGCGGTTTGACGAACGGTTAAGGTTTGGAGCGGGGCCCGTTCCCGGCCGCGCCCCCGCGTCCCAGGCGCGCCCGCTCGCGCCGTGCGGTCTCGGCCAGGGCGTGGTCCGGATGGCGCGCGATGAACAGGTCGTAGGCGGCGATCGTGCCGGCGCGGCGCGCCGCGTCGAACTCCTCGCGGATCGCGATCTCGCCGGGCCTTGCCGGCGCGGCGGTGGTGGGCTTTTGCGCCGTCACGATCGTCTCCTGCGCGATTGAGGTCGTGGCAAAGCTGCTGATCAGCAATGCCACCGCCATGCGGCGCCAGCGCCGGACTGTGCTCATCGTTTATTCCGCCGCCGAGAGCTTGCGGTTGTCGTTCCTTGCCAGTTCGCGGATGCGGCGTAGATCCTCGACGAAGGACTTGAAGCCTTCCTTCTTGGACGCCTCGTCCGGAAGGCGCAGCAGATACGACGGGTGCACGGTCACATAACCGTTGAAGCCGCCCACGAACTGGCCCGGGCCGCGTGCCCGCACGATCGGGATGCTCTTGCCCATCAGGGCGTGCACGGCGGTGCCGCCGAGCGCCACGACCAGCTGCGGATGGACAAGCTCGAGCTCCTTGATCAGCCACGGCCGGTAGTGGCTGATCTCGCGCGCCGTCGGTTTGGAATGAATGCGCCGTCCGCCGCGCCGCTCGAATTTGAAGTGCTTGAC
>DATBIR010000202.1:0-13324 GCA_036556825.1 Beijerinckiaceae bacterium | reverse complement strand
ACGAGCAGGCCGACCCTGACGACCTTGACCCGGACGCTTCCCGTCTGGCTCTGCCCCTGGGCATAGCCGGGGGACGTACCGGCAACGAACAAGGCTGCCATCAGCACAAGCACTTTCTTCAGCATCACGACCGCTCCCCTTTTTGCGCGAAGGAAGTTCAAGTCGATCGCAAGCGCCCGACATTGACTTTTATCAAGCGGTTCTCCGGGGAAGCGCCGACAATGGCACAGCGAGCCGGGATGCGGACCGGGTCGTCGCAGTCTGGAGCCGGAAGAAAGTCCCATGACACGCAGTTGCATCCGTCTGGCCCTGGCCGTGCTCGTGCTGCCGGGAGCCGCAAACGCCCAGGTCATGTTCGATACCGCCCGCGTCACCTGTGCCGACTACCTCGCCATGCCGCCGGACGAGGCGCGCCTGTTCTCGGCCTTCATGAGCGGCTGGTTCAATCAGAAGACCGGTTACGTGACGGTGGACCTCAACATGTATGAGAAGAATGTCGCCAACGTGCGCAGCTGGTGCGCCACCAATCCAAAGGAGACCGTCATGGTCGGTCTCCAGCGCGCCACAGGCAAACAATAGCGAATCTCCGGAGCCTGCCGATGAACCCGAAATGCATCGCCATCGCTGCCCTGCTCGCCGCGTTGTCGGCCGCGCCGGCCCGCGCCCAGCTGATCGTCGACATGTCGCTGATCACCTGCGATCAGTTCCTGAAATCCGACGCCCAGCGGAAGGATGTGCTTGCCGCCTGGATGGGCGGCTATTTCAGCGCCACCAAGAACCTGAGCACGATCGATGCGCGTTATTTCGTGCGCAACAGGACCAAAGTCTCGAGCTACTGCAACAAGGCCAGAGGCGAGACGCTGATGAGCGCCATTCAACGGAACTGGCGCTGAATCCAGCGATCAGTGATCAGTAAACAGGGATCAGAAGGGCGCGTTCCGGCCCCGCTGCATTCTGATCACTGATCACCGATCACTGATGGCTGGCTACGGCCAGAACTCGTCGCTGAGCACATAGGCGACGATCGCGATCTCTTCCTCGGGGCTGTAGACGTCCTTCCACGGCGGCATGTTGCGAAAACCGTTGTGGACGCGGTCCCACACGAATTCGGGCTTGTAGCGATGCGGCTCGAGCTTTGGCGCCTTTCCGGGATAGGCCTTGGCGCCGTGGCAATGCGTGCACTGCTGGTTCCAGAGGTCCTGCCCGACCGCGATCACCTTCTCGTCTTTCAGGACGGTCGCCGGCAGGGGCGGCGGCGGATCGCGCGGCGCCGCCGGCTCGGCCGGCGCCGGCCCTTGCGCCGAAGCCATCAGAGAGGCGGCGAGGAGTGCGGCCGACGACAGCAGGATCGCGCGACTGACGCGCGTTGCGCGACACGGACGAGAACGGGTCATCGAAATCAATTCCTGTCGAAAGAAAGCGGCGCTGAAGGAAACGCCGGCGCCGGCGAATAGGATCCGGCCGGCGCCGCCGGCCGGATCGGAATGCTGCGATCAGTCGGTCGGCACGATGCGGTAGATCTTGTCGTGCCCGCCGACGGGACCGGTCGAGATGCTGGTCAGCGCGTAGACCTCACCGGCGTCGTCCTGGCCGAAAGCCAGGATGTAGGGCAAGGGGTTCATGCCCTGGACCGATGCCTTCTCCATGGTCCACTTGCCGTCGGCGCCTTTGGTGCCGAAGAAGATCTGGCCGTCCATCTCTTTGAACGATTTCGACCAGTCGCCGAAGATATATTTGCCGTCCCACGGCTTGTGGGCGCCGCGGTAGACGTAGCCGCCCGTCACCGAGATGCCCAGGCAGTCCTGCGGGATCGCCGTGCAGTTCTTGTAGACGAGGATCGGATCGGTGAGCCCGGCCTTGTCGCAGGACGCCGGATGCGTGTTCGGGTTGACATAGTCGAAGCACTTGTCGGCTTCCATCTTGCGCCAGCCCAGATTGGCGCCCTTGCTGACGATGCTGACCTCCTCATAGGAATTCTGCTGGACGTCGCCGCAATAGAGCTCGCGGCCGCCGCCCATGTCGAAGGAGCAGCGCCACGGATTGCGCAAGCCGTGCGCCCAGATCTGCGGCTGGGCGTCGCTGCGCCCGACATATGGGTTGTCCGCCGGAATCAGGTCGTCCTTGTCGACATCGAGACGCAGCATCTTGCCGAGCGGCACCATCAGATCCTGGCCGTTGCCTTGGGTAACGTTATGGCCGATGCCCCAGTCGTTGGCGTAGCCGCCATCGCCCGTCGACACGTAAAGCTTTCCGTCAGGACCGAATGCAATCCAGTGGCCGTTGTGGTTGAATTGCGGCCAGTCGATTTGTGAAATGATCTTCTCGGAGTTGGCGTTGGCTCGATTGGGACTCTCTTTCGAGACGGTCATCTCCGAAACTGTATTTGTGTGCGCCCACCAAAGCTTCTTGTCCAGGATCGCATCCCCGCGCAAGGGCGCCGAGTAGGCGACGTAGAACTTGCCGTTATTCTTGTAATCCGGGTGGAACGCGATGCCGAGCAGCCCCTGCTCCTCGAAGAACGGCTCAAGGTGGACGAGCTTCGACTGGATGTTCAGGAACGGCTCGGGCACGAGCCGGCCGCGCTGATCGATGATGCGCACCAGACCATGTTGCTCGATCACGGCCTTGCGGCCGCTGCCATCCGGAATCGACACCATGGCAAGCGGATGCGTCAGCCCGCCGGCGACTTCTTCGAGCTTGACTTTCACTTCTGCCGTGGCCGGGCCGGCGAGCGACAACGCCACGGTCGCCGTAGAAGCAAGGGCACTTAGCGCGAAACGCATTTCTTCCTCCCTGTCTTCATTTGCCTGACGATCATCGAAAGATCTAAAATCAGGTCATCAATTTGATACGTCCGCGGCTCATTTCTGTCCAGTAAAGCTTGAGCAAGTTTTCGAGTCAGTTGTTGCGCTTCGCGACAGTCGTCGGAGAACCGAATGGGCCGATCGATAGGAATTCTCGTAATCACTCTGACTGCAGTCCTGCATGCGTGGCCTGTTTATGCGAGCGGCCACCTCCTGCTCGTGTTCACGAAAACCGCAGGCTACCGGCACGAGTCGATTGCGGTGGCCGTGACGGCGATCCGCGCCATCGCCGCGCGCCATGATATCGGCGTCGAGACAAGCGAGGACGACGCCGTGTTCCGGCCGGAGAGGCTTGCGGCCTTCAAGGCGGTCGCCTTCGTGAACACCACCGGCAACATCCTCGACGCCGCGCAGCGGCGCGCATTCGAGGCGTTCATCGCCGCCGGCGGCGGCTATCTCGGCGTCCATTCCGCCGCCGACACGGCCTATGACTGGCCGTGGTACGGCCGCCTTCTCGGCGCCTGGTTCAAGAGCCACCCGCCGGGACTGCAGACGGGGACGGTCCGTTTCGCGCGCCCGCCCGGCGCCGGCTTGCCGGTGGCGTGGCGCGTCACCGACGAGTTCTACAATTTTCGCAGTCGGCCCGCGGCCGGGGCCACCGTCGTGGCGGCTCTGGACGAGAGCACCTACGCGGGCGGCGAAATGGGCGGCGATCACCCGCTCGCCTGGTGCCGGAAGATCGATGGCGGCCGGTCGTGGTATACCGGGCTCGGGCATACGCCCGAGCTGTTCGACGATCCGGTCTTTCTCGCGCACCTCACGAACGGCGTGCTTTACGCGATGGCGCGGTCCGAGGCGTGCTAGGTCGCCCCGGCACCAGCGCCCGCCGACAGCGCGGGATCGACCTAGCGCGGCTTTCCTCTTGCCCGCATCGGCTGGCCGTCAGTCCCGGCGAGCCGCATCAGTGCAGCGTCGAGGTGATCCGCCTGATCGTGTCGTCGAACAGCTCGATCGCCTCGGGACGGCTGTCGGCTTCGGCAAGCATCGCGATGGAAGCTTCGCCGCCGCTGAGCAGCAGGGTGTCCAGCAACGCGAAATACGCGAGGTCGCGCACGCGGGCGCTGGCGTGGTCGCGGAGCGAGCCGATGGCTGAAATGACACCGGCGCTTTGGCCGCTGGCCAGCAGCTCGCGCGCTTTCCTCAATACCGCGAGCACGGTTGTTCCAGAGTTCATGATTGCCCCTCTCCGGCCGGCTTGACGTGCCTCCGGCTTCGTTGCCTGGCCCGCTTTGCGGGCTCTCTGCCCGGCCTGTCACGCAGGCCTGCAGCAACGGTTTACGTGAGTCGCTGGCAGGATTTGAGACGCCGCGTTGCCGCGCCGCCGCATGCATCTTGAAACACGATTCCGGAACGAAGCTTTTTCGCCGATCGCGCGTTCCAACAAACCCACGCTGGAGGCCGGCCATCGCGCCGTGAGCTGCCAATGGCAGGTGCAAAGCTCTTCTCGCCGATCCGGTTCGGAGCGCTCGAACTCCCCAACCGGATCGTGATCGCGCCCATGTGCCAGTATTCGGCCGAGGACGGACGCATGACCGACTGGCATGTCATCCATCTCGGCCACCTGGCGCTCTCCGGCGCCGGCCTGCTGACGATCGAGGCGACGGCGGTGCTGCCAGAGGGACGCATCACCCATGCCGATGTCGGCCTCTATTCGGACGACTGCGAGGCCGCCATGCGCCAGGTGCTTGCAAGCGTGCGCCGCTGGTCGGACATTCCCATCGCCATTCAGCTCGCCCATGCCGGCCGAAAGGCCTCGACGGAGGTGCCCTGGAAGGGCGGGCGCCAGATCACGTCCGCCCCGCACGGCTGGCAGACGGTGGCGCCGTCGTCGATTCCGTTCCAGGCCGGCGACAGGGCGCCCGTCGCCCTCGACCGGCACGGTCTCGAGACGGTCCTGAACGCGTTCGTCGACTCGGCGCAGCGCGCCGCCCGCCTGGGCCTGCAGGCGGTGCAGCTTCATGCCGCCCACGGCTATCTCCTGCACGAATTCCTCTCACCGTTGTCGAACCGGCGCGACGACGAGTTCGGCGGTTCGCCCGAGAACCGGATGCGCTTCCCGCTCCAGGTCTTCGATGCGGTGCGCGCCGCCTTCCCGCGCGAACTGCCGGTGACCGTGCGTGTTTCTGGAACGGATTGGGCGGAGGGCGGCTGGACGATCGCGGACACCATCGCCTTCGCGCGGGCGCTGGAGGCGCGCGGCTGCAGCGGCATCCACGTCTCGAGCGGCGGCCTCGTGCCGAGCGCCAAGATTCCGGTCGGTCCGGGCTATCAGGTGCCGCTCGCGCGCGCCGTCAAGGCATCCATCGCTATGCCGGTGATCGCCGTCGGCCTGATCACCGAGTTCGAGCAGGCCGAAGCGATCGTCGGCACCGGTGACGCCGATCTCGTCGCCCTCGCCCGCGCCATTCTCTACAATCCGCGCTGGCCCTGGCACGCCGCCGCGCATTTCGGCGCCCAGGTCAAGGGACCGAACCAATACCTGCGCTCCCAGCCGCGCCAGTTCCCCGACCTGTTCAGCATGCGTGCTGACGACTGAAGATTGAACTTGATGCGCGGCGAAGCCGGCTCCCGCCTTGGTCCGGGAGTGACGTGCCTTCCGCGCGATAGGCTTGTCCGGGACCTGATGCGCAATCATCGGCACAAAGCGGGCACAAAGAGCAGGCACAAAGAGGATGGGAGGATCGGTTCAACCCGAGCGGATCGTCCGGCCCATCCCGCGGCAAGCATAGAAGGAGTCCTTCCATGAATGGCCACGATGCAACCAATGCCGGCGGCACGGGACGAACGGTCCCATCGCCGGGAACTGCTCCAAGCACCACGGCGACGGCCGACGAGGCGCGCAGCGACGCCATGTGCGCGCAGCTGGCGCAGAACTGGTGGGCCGTCGCCATGCGCGGCGTGTTCGCCATCCTGTTCGGGCTCGTGGCGCTGTTCCTGACTGGCCCGACCCTCCTGTCGCTGGTGCTGTTCTTCTCCGCCTACATGCTGGTCGATGGCATCGTCGGCATCGTTGCCGCCGTCCGCGCCGCGCGCGGCGGCGAGCGCTGGGGCATGCTTATCTTCGAAGGCATCCTCAACATTGCCGTCGGCGTGATCGCCTTCGTAATGCCCGGCCTCACGGTGATCGCCTTCGTGCTGCTGCTGGGCGCATGGTCGCTGGTGTCTGGGGCGCTCATGCTCGGCGCCGCCTTCCGGCTGAGCCAGCGTCACGGGCGGTGGTGGATGGCGCTCGCGGGAATCTCGTCGATCGTCCTCGGCATCCTGCTGGCGATCGCACCGCTGATGGGTGCAGTGGTCCTGACGTGGTGGGTGGGCGCCTATGCGCTCGTCTTCGGGATCGCGCTCCTCGTGCTGGCCTTCCGGCTGCGCGCCCGCAAGGATGAGGGACCGCCCCTGGCTGCGCCGCGCGCGGCGTGAACGGGAAGGCGAACCGGTTACGATCAACGACCCCGAGTCACGAGGGCGCGCCCATGGACAATCCTGCCGTGGCTCAGCAAGCGGGACCGGCGTTGCGCAAGACTCGCGGCGTCGAAGCACAGACGAGGCCACGGCCGGGAGGCTCGGCCCATCGCGTCGTCATCGTCGGCGGCGGCTTCGGTGGGCTCAGCACCGCGCAGGCGCTCGCCGGCGTCGCCGGCATCGCGGTGACGCTGGTCGACCGCCGCAACCATCACCTCTTCCAGCCGCTCCTGTATCAGGTCGCCACCGCCGTGCTCGCGCCGGGCGAGATCGCCCAACCCTTGCGCGGCCTCCTCGGGAAGCATCGCAACGTGGAGGTGCTGCTCGCCGAGCTCGACGGGGTCGACACGGCCGCGAGGAGGATCCGGCTGACCGACGGCGCGACGCTGTCCTACGACACGCTCGTGATCGCCACGGGGGCTACCCATTCATATTTCGACCATCCGGAATGGGCGCGCTTCGCTCCCGGCCTGAAGTCGCTGGAGGACGCGCGCCGCATCCGCAAGCAGGTGCTGCTCGCCTTCGAGCAGGCCGAGCGCTCGACCGACCTGCCGGAGCGCGCGCGCCTGACCACCTTCGCCGTGATCGGCGGCGGACCGACCGGCGTGGAAATGGCCGGCGCCATCGCCGGTCTCGCCCGCCAGGCGATCGCCGGCCAATTCCGCCATATCGACCCGGCCCGGGCGCGCGTGGTCCTGATCGAGGCAGCGCCGCGTATCCTCGGCACCTTCCCCGAAGATCTCTCGGCTTATGCCGCGCAAGCCCTGAAGCGCCTCGGCGTCGAGGTCATGACCGGCCGGCCGGTCGAGGACATCACGGAAGCCGGCGTGGTCGTCGGCGGCGAGCTGCTGCGCACGGCCACGGTGGTCTGGGCCGCAGGCGTGCGCTCATCACCGGTCGCGGAATGGCTCGGTGTCGAGCCGGCCGACCGGGCCGGGCACGTGCGGATCACGCCCGACCTGTCCGTTCCGGGCCTACCGGACGTGTATGTGCTCGGTGACGCGTCGCTCCTGCTCGGCGAGGACGGCAAGCCCTTGCCGGGGCTGGCGCAGGTGGCGCACCAGCAGGGCGTCTATCTTGGCCGCGCCTTGCGCGCGCGCATCCTGCACGGGACGGTGCCGAAACCGTTCCGCTTTCGCTCGCGCGGCAACCTGGCGATCATCGGCCGCAACGCCGGCGTCGTGCAGTGGGGCACGGTCAAGCTGCGCGGCTTCCTCGCCTGGCTGGTGTGGGGCATCGCCCACGTCTACCTGCTCAACGGGTTTCAGAACCGGCTGATCGTCAGCCTGCGCTGGCTGTGGGGATATCTCACCTTCCAGAGCGGGGCGCGCATCATCACTTGAGCGGCCCGTCAGATTGCGGACCTGTACAGCACGTGGAACCAGGCGGTTGCGCGACCGTGCAGACTGCGACCCTCTGCTATAGGAGTGCGACAGCATCCCCAGCATAGGCAGGATCGATGACGGAAAACGAGACGAAACAGAAGCTGATCGACGGCGGCAAGGTGCTCGCCATGGAGGGGCAGGCGGACTTCACACGCGGCCACATCTCGGTGCGCCGCCCCGGCGAGCCCGGGCAGTTCTTCATGAAGCCGCACAGCGTCGGCTTCGACGAGATCACGATGGAGAACATGCTGCTCATCGACCTCGACGGCAACGTCGTGGCGGGCACCGCGCGCCGTCACAGCGAGGTCTACATCCATTCGGAGATCTTTCGCGCCCGTCCGGACGTCAACTGCGTCATCCACACCCACTCGCCGTCGGCCGTCGCGCTTTCGGCCACGGGCCGCCCGATACGGCCGCTCAGTCAGCCGAGCGCCCTGTTCGTCGACAAGCTCCCGGTCTACGACGCCAGCATCGATCTGATCAGGACTGCCGAAATGGGGCGCGACGTGGCTGCGAGTCTGGGACGGCATGACGTCGTCCTGATGAAGTGCCACGGCATCGCCGTGGCAGGGTCGTCGATCGAACACGCGGTCGTGCTGACGCTCATGCTCGAGGAAGCCTGCAGGATACAGCTGCTGGTCGACGCCACGGGCCGCAGCGCGCCCGAGTTTTCGGACGAGCAGGTGCTCGCTCTCAGGGAGAAGCTGTCGCGCCTCGAGCAGTTCGTGGTCAATTTCGAGTATCTGCGACGCAAGGCAAACCGAACGAGCATCGGCTGAGCTGCGGAAGATCCCGACGCGTCGCCGGGCCTGTACGGCTGGCCGTGGTGCGATCCGCTCAAGAGCACTTTTCCGGCGAAGTAGGTCGGTTCGCCAAGAAAATGCGTCTTTTGAAGCTGGAGCATGATCGGAGCAGGGCACCGCTAGGGCCGCCGATCGTCAGCCGTCACGCGCTTTGGCGGGTGGTCCGGACGACGGCTCGACGAACGTTGGCTGGCGACGTGCACGCCTATTCCAGGCGTGAAACAGTCCGGGGTCGTCACCTATGCCTTAGGCCGGACCGGACACGCAAAGAGATGGAGCGGGTGAAGGGAATCGAACCCTCGTCATCAGCTTGGAAGGCTGTTGCTCTACCATTGAGCTACACCCGCTCAGTGACCAGTGATCAGTGATCAGAAATCTCGGGGCCAAGGCCGCCTCTCTGATCATTGATCACTGATAACTGATCACTGGTTGGTGGGGGAAGTAGGACTCGAACCTACGAAGGCGTAAGCCAGCGGATTTACAGTCCGCCCCCTTTGCCGCTCGGGACATTCCCCCGTCTCAACCAGGCCTCGCAAACCTCGCGAGGCCATGAAACGCAAAACACCCGCACGAGGCGGGAATTTCGGGCGCTCTTATGGTAACGCCCTCACGCGGTGTCAACCAAAAACCCCCCGGCGCGCCGCCTCCCGCGGCATATGGTGTGCCGGAGAGCCTTTTGCAGTGACAGCCTCTTGAAGTGACCGAGCATGACCGAGCGTCCTCCGAAAGCCGACCGGCGAAGCGCGGCGCGGCCGCATAGGCCGGCCCGCAACCCGCGTCCCCGCCATGCCCATGACGAGGACGTCGCCGTCATCTACGGCTGGCACCCGGTCGTCGAGGCCCTGCGCAACGACCGCCGCCAGGTGCGCCGCCTGCTCGTCACCGAGAATGCGGAGCGCCGGCTGCAAGAAGCGGTTCCGGCGCTTCCGCTGCAGCCGCAACTCGTGCGGCCCGACGAGATCAGCCGCCTGCTCGAGCCGGACGCGGTCCACCAGGGGCTTTATCTCGAGGCCGATCCCCTGCCCTCCCCGACCCTCGACAGCCTGCCGGAAGACGCCTTCGTCCTTGCCCTCGACCAGATCACCGACCCGCACAATGTCGGCGCACTTGTGCGCACGGCCGCCGCCTTCAAGGTCGACGCCATTCTGACGACCGCGCGGCACAGCCCCTCGGCGACCGGCGTGCTCGCCAAATCGGCGTCGGGCGGTCTCGAGCATGTGCCGTTCCTGATCGTGCGCAACCTGGCCGAGGCGCTGATCGCCCTCGGCGAGCGCGGCTTTCAGCGGGTCGGGCTCGATTCGGAGGGCGACCGCCCGCTCGCCGAGATCGCGGTGCGTCGTCCGCTGGTGGTCGCGCTGGGCGCCGAAGGCAAGGGCCTGCGCCAGCGCACGCGCGAGTGCTGCGACGTCATCGGCCGCCTCGACATGCCGGGGGCCATCAAGAGCCTCAACGTCTCGAATGCGGCGGCGATCACGCTTTACGCGCTGACGCGCGGCAGCGCCTCTCCCTAGGCAAGTCAGGTGTTCCCGGCTTGCCTGTGTTCAGAACTGGCTCTCGGGAAGGTCCGACAATCCGGAAGAGAGGTCAGCGTCCGACCGGCACGTCGAGGTGGATGATGCGCGCCCCGCCGCTGGAGACGTCGGCCGGCACGCTCGGCGCGTCGCTCGGATCGACGGTGAGGATCTTGGCGCCGGGCCGCTCGCTGCGCCTGGCCGGCGCGGGCATGTCGCGGCGCGCGCCGTTGACGACGTAGATGGCCGGCTCGGCAGACGGCTGGCTTGCGATGCCGGTCACCGCCGGAAGGTCGGCGACCGACGGAATGGTGCCGGTCGTCACCGGATAGGCATCGCCCTGCTGGACGATGGTCACGCTGCTCGGGTACGAGTTCCCGGTGAGGTACGAATACGGCAGGAAGCCGTTCTTGAAGCCGTCATGCCTGAAGCCGCGGTGCCCGAAATTCTTGCGGTCGTGCCCGAAGCCGTGACGGTTGAACCCGTTATGCGTGAAGCCGTGATGGCCGAAGCCGCGACGGAAGTTATGCTCGCCGAAGCCGCGACGGAAGCTATGGTGGCCGAAGCCGCGACGAAGATTATGCTGACCGAAGCTGTGGCCGGGCCGCCTGAAACCACCCTCGGCGGCGGTGCCCGGATCGGGCGTCAGGACAACGAGGGAAACGGCGCCAGCGGCCAGCAGGCAGGACAGTACGCCACGCATTGACGATACTCCACAAGTCCGGCCTCCGCGGCCACACTAGCGGATCCTGTCGCGCCCGCCAGGGCTTGGTCAATTTTCGGTTAACTGGCAGGTGGTGACGCGCCGCACGACCCAGCCTTCGCCCTCGACCCACAGCCGCTTGCGGCTCTTGTCGCAGGCCGGCTCGGCGCTGGCGGCGCTTGCAACAGACCCGGTCGTCTCCGGCTCGCTGCGGGCCAGCTTGGACTTGTCGGGCTTTGACCTGTCCGCCTTGGCCTTGTCCGCCTTGGTCTTGTCGGCCTTGGACGCCGCCGGCTTGCCCTTGGGCTTGTCGGCATCCGCCTGCCTCGCCTTGGACGTTTCGGCCTTCGCCTGCCTGGATCTGGCCTTGCTACCCTCCCCGGCGGCCTTTCTGAACTCAGCCGTGGACGAACGCTTGGCGGGCGCATCGGCCGCGTTGGCGGCGAGCGGCGCGAACAGCAGCGCCGAGCCGACGAGAAGCGCAAGGCAGGCCGTGTTCAGTCCTGCCAGTGAAAAACGATGGTTCACGGGATTGTCCCTTTTCGCCTGGGGCCAGGCGGTCTTGGTGGCCTCTGTCGGGACAATGCCAAAAGCACAGTTTTGTTTCGGTGCGATGGCGCACATTGTTGCGGCGCGGAAACACGATGCCGTGGCCGCCCATTCGCGGGTGGAATGGCTTCCGGCCGGCTCCCCCTTCGGCCCTCAAGTCCGGCGTCGCATGGCCGTGTGCGACGGGCCTGTGCACGGGGCCGTGCCGTGCATGGGACCCGCGCTTGCGCAAACGGGCCGCCGCTGGTACGCGGGCCTGCGTCGCCGGTGTAGCACAGCGGTAGTGCAGCGGTTTTGTAAACCGAAGGTCGGGAGTTCGATCCTCTCCACCGGCACCAGTTTCAAGGCGGCTTGGACCGGCCGCGGCGCTTCAGCCCGTTGGCATCTGATCCGGTCACCCCCAGCGGCGGCGCGTCTCGTTCAGGTCGTCGAAGGCGGCTTCGAAGATCGGCGCGGCGAGGGTCGCCTGCACGTGCAATGTCGTCCCGCCGGCGTTGCGGAAGCCGTGCCGGTGGCCCGCCGGCACGATCACGGACTGCCCCGCCGTCACGGTGGCGCGCACCTCGCCGACCCAGATCTCGGCGCGCCCGGCGAGGACGGTCAGCACCTCTTCCACCGCGTGCAGATGGGTGGGCGCGCCGCAGCCCGGATCGCACCATTGCTCGAAGACGCACAGCTGCGCGGCCCCGGTCAGGGCCGAGACGCGCATGCGCGTGACGACGCCGGGCCGCCACTCCTCCCGCTCCTGGGCTGCATGATCGACAATGCGCATCGGGACCTCGCTGGGTCAGGGGTTCGGCGGCAACCCGCCCGGGACAGCGGTCACGGCGTCATGCAACGGCTTTCCCCTTCCCGCAGCAAGCCGGGTTGAACCGAACCGTGGCGGTTTGCGTTCTCTCGGCAGACGAACAAACGAAGTGGGACCCCCATGCATCGAGCCTTGATCGCCCTCGCCGGGCTTGCGGGCGCTTGCGTCCTGAACGCCGGCCCTGGCCTCGCCTTCTCCGCCTCCTATGCGGCCTACTCGACCCGCGACGACTCGGTCTATTCGGTCTATGCGCCTCCCGCCTATGCGGACCCCTATTCGCAAGGATATGAGCCCGACGAGGATCTCCGTCCGCAGGCCGCGCCGTCCCCGCGCGAACTCGTATCCTTCGACCCGCGCTACGCCCCGGGCACGATCGTCATCTCGACCGAGGATCGGCGGCTGTACTACGTGACGGGTCACGGCCAGGCGATCCAATACGCCGTCGGCGTCGGGCGACCGGGCTTCGAATGGTCCGGCACGAAGACGATCACCATGAAGCGCGAATGGCCGGACTGGAGGCCGCCTGCCGAGATGCTCAAGCGCCGCCCCGACCTGCCGCGCCACATGGCCGGCGGCATCGACAACCCGCTCGGCGCGCGCGCCATGTATCTGGGCGGCTCGCTCTACCGCATCCACGGCTCCAACGAGCCGGAGACGATCGGCCAGGCGGTATCGTCCGGCTGCATCCGCATGACCAACGAGGACGTGGTCGACCTCTACAACCGCGCCAGGGTCGGCACCAAAGTGGTCGTGCTGCGCTAACTCATGCCGGGCCGGTCGCCCCGGCGCGGCGCAGCGTCACTTGAACTGTCATGCCCGGGCTTGGTGACCCTTCAGTGCCCGGACGGCGCAAAGCGCTGATCCGGGTACGGGCATCCATTGCGCGTCGCGGAGCCGTTAGATTGCCGGGCTGAACATCAAGCCCAGCAATGACCATTGCAAGGGTTAGCGCTTCCCTGCCCCCGTCTCGCCAAGGAGCCAGTCGATGGTCGCCTGGTCGCCGCCTGAAACCTCGAGGAAGAGGATGATCGGGGTCTCATAGGGATGGTGCGCCTTGAGCGCCTCCCGGACCCGCTCCTTAAGGCCGTCACGGGTCTTGACGATGGCGACCACCTCGTCGCCGGTGTCGATGGCCCCTTTCCAGGCGTAGACCGACTTCATGCCGGGCAGGACGTTGATGCAGGCGGCCAGTTTTTCGGCGATCAGCGCCCGGCCGACCGCGAGGGCGGCGCCCTCGTCGGG
>DATBIR010000201.1:0-19582 GCA_036556825.1 Beijerinckiaceae bacterium | reverse complement strand
GCGGCTCGTCGGCTTACATCCCGCCGGACCCGGCCAAGGACAAGCAGCTCAACGCCGCCTTCGACTTCCTGCGCGGCGTGCGCCACAACGCGGCCAACACGACGCGGAGCGGCGTTCCCAACTGAGAATTCACCGGCCGAGGCGGCGGAGCCGGGAGACACGCGGTGCCAAAGGAGCCCGGCAGTTGAGGCTTTAACGAATTCTCACGGCCCCTGACGCTACATTGAGGGCGGACGGGCCGACGTGACTCAAGCAGCGGGGCCAGTCGCGTGCGTAGGGAGTTCGACATCGTGGACGCCGTGTCCAACGATCTGACGAAGCCGCTTGGGATCGAGGCGTCCGCGGCCCATGGCTGGTCCTACAGGCCACCGGCGCGACAGATCCTGGCTGCTGCCCTGCTCGTCGGCATCAGCATCCTTGCCCTCTACGTCGCTTTCGTCGACGACCCGTTCGGCGGTGAGCCGCATGCGCTCGTGCCGATCGAGTCGAAGCTGTCGCGCCCCGAAGCGGACATGGCGAACGCGCGCGAAGCGGCGCCGCGCCCCCCGGACGTTGCCCAGCAACCCGATACCCGCCAGCGCGCCAATGCCGGCGAGGTCGAGAGCGCGTCGGGCGTGTCCGTGGTCAGACCGGACGGTGTCGGCCCGCCGCCCTCCCTGGTCATCAAGGTGCCCACGTCATCGGCGCTCACCCCGGCGCCTGATCCGCGTCTGATCGAGCGCACCCGCAACGGCATTCTGCCCAGGATCGGTCCCGACGGAGCCCGTCCTGCGGAGGTCTATGCCAGGCCCGAGGCCGCGCTGCCCAATGGAGCACCGGTGGCCCGCGTGGCGGTTGTCGTGGGCGGTCTCGGCATCGGTCACGCGGCAACCGCCGCGGCGATCAGCAAGCTGCCCGCGGCAGTGACGCTGGCCTTCGCGCCCTACGGCAGCGATCTCGATCAGCACGTCACGCGCGCCCGTGAGGACGGGCACGAGGTCATGCTGCAAGCTCCGATGGAGCCATTCGATTTCCCGGACAACGATCCGGGCCCCCATACGCTCACCGTCGACGCCAAGGCCCAGGACAACATCGAACGTCTGCATTGGGTGATGGCCCGCTTCACGGGATATGTCGGGCTCGTCAACTTCATGGGCGCCAAGCTGACCGCTCACGAGACGGCCCTTGCGCCGATCCTGCGGGAAATCGGCGAGCGGGGCCTGGTCTTCCTCGACGACGGCTCATCCGCGCGGTCCTTGGCCGGCACCGTCGGAGCGGCCGTGCGGGCCCCGACGGTCCGCGCCGACGTGGTGCTCGACACGGTGGCGCGGGCGGATGCCATCGACCAGGAGCTCGAGCGGCTCGAGCAGAGTGCGCGCCGCCGCGGCCTCGCCATCGCCACGGCGAGCGCGCTTCCCGTCACGATCGATCGCGTTGCCCGTTGGGCGCGCACGCTCGAAGCGCGCGGCGTTCTCCTGGTTCCGGTCAGCAGCGCCTTTCTGCAGGGGGCGCAGCGGTGAGCGCGCGACGCAGTCCCGCGAGGTCACGCACGCTTCCTTATCGCCCCTGCGTCGGCCTGATGCTGCTCAACCGCGAGGGGCGTGTTTTCCTCGGCCGCCGCCGCTCGGAAGCAGGGCCCGAGCATGTCAGCAACGGCTATGCCTGGCAGATGCCGCAGGGCGGCATCGATCCGGGCGAGGATGCCTATGCGGCGGCCTTGCGCGAGCTTTACGAGGAGACCAACGTCCGATCGGTCGCGCTGCTCGCGGAGGCGCCGGATTGGTATGCCTACGATCTGCCCGCCGTCGTGGCAGGACGCGCGTGGAAGGGCCGTTATCGCGGCCAGACGCAAAAATGGTTCGCGTTCCGCTTCATCGGCTCGGAGGACGAGATCGACATCAGTCATCCAGGTGGCGGCCGGCACAAGCCCGAATTCGATGCCTGGCGCTGGGAAAATATGGACCGGCTCACCGAGCTGATCATCCCGTTCAAGCGCCCGGTCTACGAAAAGGTCGTCGAGGCATTCGCCCATCTCGGCCGCCCGGAACCGGCCTGACTCCGATCTCGAGCCGGATCTTTTCAGCTCCAATCGGTCCCGCTTGTGGAGCATTTCCGGCAATTGCCTGTCCGGATTTCGGGATAGGTCCGGTTCGCAAGAAACTGGAGCCGATTCCACCGGATCGCGCGCCTGCCCGGCATCCGCATCAAAGCGCAAGTCGGAAACACCCGACTTGCGTGAGTGGAAATGGCTTTAGAGAAACGCGTCTTGTTGAAAAGCTGGCGCCGATTCCACTTAAGTGGAAACGGCTCTAGTGCCAGCCCTTGCCGAAGCGGCCGCTCGAATGGATCAGGGTATGGCCGCAATCGAGGCAGACGTAGCGCGTCTCGACGCCGCCGCCATAGGCCTCGATCAGCGGCGTCGATGACACGATCATCAGCCGGGCGTGCGGGAGTGCATTGCGGTCCTGCAGCAACTGCCGCCGACATGCGAGGCACGACTCGTTCGACAGGATCGTCAGCCGACGCGGGTCGGTGCCTGATCGCTCGTCAGTACCAAAATCCATCGCCACGTCGAATAATCCTGGGTTTTGCGACTGGCTGTTGTGCGGCCCGTTTGATCGTTGGTGCCCCTGGCCGGAGTCGAACCAGCACGGTGTTGCCACCACCTGATTTTGAGTCAGGCGCGTCTACCAATTCCGCCACAGGGGCCGTTATGCGCGAGTATCATGGCGCGTCGCGACGGGTCAACCGAAGCGGGACCGTCGCCGAGCGCGCTTCGCTCAATGCGCACAACATCTTGGACCGCCGCGGCGGGCCGCGAGCCGTCTTGTCCGGAGCCTCCGGGTTGTCGGCGCAGACGCAGATATGTGGGCGGCGCGCCAGAGCGCATGAGCGAACGCCAAGAGAGGCGGCTGCGCGAGCATGAGCCGGCGACCCCTGTCCGTGCGTGATCCAGGGTGGCCACTACTTTGCCGATCAAGGCGTGTCCCGGACTGTCCGGGATCATGCGATCCACCGCAGATCGCAACGGCAACGCCGCGATGAAGCGATCTCGTTCTAGGCGCCCGCCTTGATCTCGTCGATGGCGCGTTCCATGAGCTCGGTCATAACCCGGCGCAGCTCCGACTCGCTCACCGAGCCGACGGTCTCGAGATCCTTCTGCACCTTGCGCAACACGTCGTCGTCGCCGGCCTCCTGGAAATCCGCGAGTACCACGGACTTGGCATAGGCATCAGCGTCGCCGCCGGCCTTGCCAAGCTTCTGCGCAGCCCAGAGGCCGAGCAGCTTGTTGCGGCGGGCGGTCGCCTTGAAGCGCAACTCCTCGTCATGGGCGAATTTTTTCTCAAACGCGTCCTTGCGGTCGTCGAAGGTGGTCATCGGGCGACTTTTCTCCCCTGTGCGGCATGGTTAACGGCATATAAAGCTCCGGGTCCGGGGACGCCACCCTCGGGGCGATTTCGGCCATTGTTTTTCGCGCCGTTGTTCACCATTTATCCCAGTGGTCGGGATGCCGCGTTGTGCTTACAACATCCTTCGGCTAGTTTGCCTTGCAAGCGGACGGCCGGTCATCCGCCTCGACCGCGCCGCGCCTGCCGCGGGTCTAAATTCTCCAGGAGCCACGGCCACTTATGGACTTCCTCAAACCACGGTACACCCCCATGAACCGCCGCCGTCGCATCTATGAGGGCAAGGCGAAGGTCCTCTATGAGGGGCCGGAGCCCGGGACGCTCATCCAGCATTTCAAGGACGACGCGACCGCCTTCAATGCCAAGAAGCATGAGGTGATCGACGGCAAGGGCGTGCTGAACAACCGCATCTCCGAATTCGTGTTTCAGCATCTCAACGATATCGGCGTGCCGACCCACTTCATCCGTCGCCTCAACATGCGCGAGCAGCTGATCCGCGAGGTCGAGATTATTCCACTTGAAGTTGTGGTGCGCAACGTCGCGGCGGGTTCCCTGGCGCAGCGGCTTGGCCTTGAGGAAGGCACCCAGCTGCCGCGCTCGATCATCGAGTTCTATTACAAGAACGACGCCCTCAACGATCCGATGGTTTCGGAGGAGCATATCACGGCTTTCGGCTGGGCGACGCCGCAGGAGATCGACGACGTCATGGCCCTGGCGATCCGGGTCAACGACTTCCTGTCCGGCCTTTTCCTCGGTGTCGGCATCCGGCTCGTCGACTTCAAGATGGAGACGGGGCGGCTCTGGGAAGGCGACGTGATGCGCATCGTGGTCGCCGACGAGATCTCCCCGGATTCCTGCCGCCTGTGGGACATCAGATCGTCCGACAAGCTCGACAAGGATCGCTTCCGCCGCGACCTCGGCGGCCTCATCGAGGCCTATTCGGAGGTTGCCCGCCGCCTCGGTATCCTCGGAGAGAACGAGAAGCCGGGCAACGGCGGGCCGCGCCTGGTGCAGTGAACCGCTGAGCTTCGATTTCCGCGTAACGATGCCTGGCCCTGCGCCAGGCATTTTTCGTTGATCCCTCGTCAAGCCGGTGAAGGGAAGCCTGCGCCATGGTTCGGCGTGCCGCTGCCCGAAGCGGGTGGCGCCTCGGCCGCTCCCCCGCCGCTCAGTTGCCCCAGCGCTCGCGCTGGATTTCGCCCGCCATGCAACTGCCTGCGCCCTCGAACACCTGAATTCGTTTGATGAGCGGCTCGGCGTGTTCCGCAACCTCGCGGATGATCTTGGTCTTGATCGCGTTGACGAACTCGTCGCGGTCGCGCACCGGTACGATGAAGGCTCCCGGGCCGCCGATCACGCAATCGCGATAATAGACGTCGAGGTCGACCACGTCCCAATAGCTCGACGGCCGCTTGAGCATGATCGGCAGCCCGTTGATTGTGATGCCCCGCGTGATCGCCTCGTCGCGCGCGGCAGTCACCGACCGGCCCTGGTTGTTGGCGCCGTCGCCGGAGATGTCGATCACGCGCCGCGTGGCCGCAAGCCCGCTTTCCGCAAGCAGTCTCGCGCCGAAATCAATCGCGCCCGAGACTGACGTGCGCGGACCGCGCCGGGTCGGCTGCGCCGCGAGGCGGCCCGCGAACGCCATCGCGCTTTCGGGATCCTCGATCACGGTCCAGGGAACGACCACCTTCTGCTCCCAGTTGGCGGCCCATTCGCCATAGATCACGGCGATGCGGCCGAGCGCACCGTTGCGAATGGCTTGGTGCACCACGGGCGAGCGGAAGGCCTCCACGAAGCCTTGGCGTTGCAGATCCTGCTCGTCCGGGTCCATCGAGTAGGAGATGTCGACGGCGATTACGAGCGCGAGGTCGACTTCCTCGGCCTCTGCCGGAAGGCCTCCGATCAGCGCCGCGAGCGCCAGCGCCGCCGTGAGCAGGGCCGTGCGCGCGCATCGTCGGAGCATGCCATCCTCCCGAGCGGATTATGCGCAGTGTGGCAGCTTCAGGCGCTAGCGCAAGCCGCCGCGAGGCTCCATGCGCAGCTCGTTTCCGGCACCGGAAGCGGCGCTCTCACCGACAGCCCGGTCTTCATCCGCACCCGGTGAAGGTTGCGCCGGAGGGCGGACCCCGCCGCGCGCCGCCATGGCTTCGATGGCTTCCACGATCTCGTCGTGGGCGAAGTAGTGGATCATGTGGCCGAGGCCCGGCAACAGCCGCAGCTCGCTATGCGCGATCTGGCGATGCAGGCGGAGCGACTGACGATCCGTGGTAATCACCTTGTCGGCGCTGCCGGCCAGGATCGTGACCGGCAGCTGCAGATCTCTGTAGCGGTCCTGCTGCGCGGCAGCCCAGGGGATCATGAAGGCGACCTCCTCGGCGCTGGCGCGCAGCGCCCATGGTCGCGTCGGCAGTTCGAGCGGAAACTCGCGCGCGAACCGCTGCGGCACGGCCGAGGGCGCGAACATCGTCTCGATCAGCTTGGGCGCGATCAGCCGGCTGAGCGGCGGCGAGATGGTGTAGCGCAGCACGTCGCCGATCACCGGGATGCCGGGCGGCGCGAAGATCAGCACGTCGCGCCGCGGCGTCGGGAAATAATAGCCGGACATCAGCACGAGGCCGCCAAGCTCGTCCTGATGCTCGAGAGCCCAGGCGGCCGCCACGATGGCGCCCCACGAATGGCCGACCACCACGGGCCGCTGCAGCCCGAGGCGGCTTGCGACGTTCCGCATGAGCGCGGCCTGGGCCGCCGGGGTCCACAGCTGGCCGCGCGGCCGCGCGGTATAGCCGAAACCTGGCCGCTCGATGGCGACGACCCGGAACCGTCGCGTCAGGCGATCCATGAGGCCGCTGATGAACCAATCCTGCAGCACCGCGCCGTTGCCGTGCAACAGGACGACCGGCGGGCCTTCGCCCTGGTCGACATAGTGGACCGCGATGCCGTCGACGTCGATGAAGCGCCCGATCGGAGGATGCGCCCGCTCGGCGGCGCGCCCACGACGATAATTGAGAATGGCGGCGCCCGCGCCGGCGAGCGCGGCGCCGGCCGCGATCAGCGTCGGCATGGTCGTCGGCGCCCTCGCAACGAGGCCTTGCAATTTGTTCGCAACGGACCCGCTGCGGCGCGTATGGCGCGCGCGCGGCTGCAAACGGCTCATGAATGAACTCCCCCGACAACGCGGCCGGTGCGCCGGCTGCAGGGGAGAAAGTCGTGCTGGACGAGGAAGGTTCCGGCCGCGTCAAAAGGCCGTGCGCTGCCGGAGGGCGGCAGCGAGCGTGCCTTCGTCGAGATAGTCGAGCTCGCCGCCAACCGGCACGCCGTGCGCGAGCTTGGTCACCTTGACGGGAAGATGCGCAAGAAGCTCGGTCATGTAATGCGCCGTCGTCTGGCCGTCGACGGTCGCGTTGAGCGCCAGGATGATCTCGCTGACAGCAGGCTCGGACGCGCGCGCCACGAGGCGATCGAGGGTGAGATGCTCCGGGCGCACGCCGTCGAGTGCCGACAACACGCCGCCGAGCACGTGGTAGCGCGCATTGACGGCGCCGGCGCGCTCGAGCGCCCAGAGGTCCGAGACATCCTCCACGACGATGATGATCGATCCTTCGCGGCGCGGATCGCGGCAGATGCTGCACGGATCGGCGGTATCGACGTTGCCGCACGTGCCGCAGACCACGATGCGCTCGTTGGCGACGCGCAGCGCCTCGCTCAGCGGCCCCAGCAGCTGCTCGCGCTTTTTGATCAGATGCAGCGCAACGCGCCTGGCCGAGCGCGGGCCGAGGCCCGGCAGGCGGGCGAGCAGCTGGATCAGACGCTCGATCTCGGGACCGGCGATGGCACTCGGCATCGGTGATCAGAACAGCTTCAGGCCGGGCGGCAGCGGCAGGCCCTTGGTGACCTCGGCCATGCGCTCCTGCATGGTGCGCTCGGCCTTGATGCGCGCATCGTTGGACGCAGCGACGATGAGATCCTCGACGATTTCCTTCTCGTCCGCATTGAGCAGCGAGGGATCGATCGAGACGGACTTGAGCTGGCCCTTGGCCGTCATCATGATCTTGACCATGCCGCCGCCGGCGCTGCCCTCGACCTCGATCGTGTCGAGCTCGGCCTGGACGTCCTGCATCTTCTGCTGCATCGCCTGGGCCTGTTTCATGATGCCCATCAGGTCGCGCATGGTGATCTCCTAAAGCATGATCCGGCGAAGTGAATCCCACTTCGCCGAAAAAGATCATGCGATTCAAGGGAATTGAGAGCGTGATTGATTCATTCTGCAGCGATTACGCTCTCAATTCTCGCCCTCGTCGGACTCGGATTCGCCGGCGGCGTCGGCCGGTGCATCCGTGGGCGTGGGGTCGGGCTCCGGCGCCTTGTCGCGCACATCGACGATCTCGGCGCCCGGAAAGCGGGTGAGCACGGCCTGCACAAGGGGATGCTCCGCCGCGCCGCTCTTGCGCTCGCGCTCTGCCGCGGTCCGCTGCTCGTGCAGGGTCGCCGCGCCCCGCTGCGAAGACAGGGCCACCACCCAGCGCCGTCCCGTCCAGGCGTGAAGCGCCTGGGCGAGGTCGTTGGCGAGGCCGCGCCGGCCGCCTTCGGCGAGCGCGAATTCGATCTGGCCCTCCTCGAAGCGCACGAGACGCACGTCCCGCTCGAGCGCGCTCTTGAGGGCGACGTCGCGTATTTCGCCCGCATAGGCGACAACGTCCTCGAACCGGCGCAATCTGGGCCCCGCCGTCTCGGGGCGCGGTGCGCTGTGCACGGGCCGCGCCTGCGCCGTTGCCAGAGCCTGGCCGCCGCCCATCGCCGATGGGCCGGATGGCCGCGGCAGCCCTGCGGGAGCGCCGCCGCCGGCCGCGACCGCCGCGCCCTCCTTGAGCGCGCGCAATGTCTCGTCAGGGGTCGGCAGATCGGCCGCGTAGGCGAGCCGCACGAGCACCATTTCGGCGGCAGCGACCGGCCGTGCCGCCGCCTGCACTTCGGGCATCGCCTGCAGCAGCATCTGCCAGGCGCGCGCCAGCGTGCGCACCGACAGCTTCGCGGCGAACTCGGCGCCGCGGCCGCGTTCGGCTTCCGTGAGACCGGGATCCTTGGCGGCCTGCGGCACCAGCTTGAGCCGCGTCACCAGGTGGGTGAAGGAGGCAAGGTCCGACAGGATCAGGGCCGGATCGGCGCCGGCCTCGTATTGCGTGCGCAAGGCCGCAAAGGACGCCGGCACGTCGCCGCGCATCACCGCCTCGAACAGGTCGATGACCTGGGCGCGGTCGGCGAGGCCGAGCATGTCGCGCACGGTTTCGGCGGTGACCCGGCCCGCGCCGTGTGCGATCGCCTGGTCAAGAAGCGAGAGGGAGTCGCGCACCGAACCTTCCGCCGCGCGGGCGATGCTGGCGAGCGCCTCGGCCTCGGCCGTGACGCCCTCGGCCTCGCAGATCCTGGACAGGTGCGCGATCAGCTTGTCGGCCTCGACGCGCCGCAGGTCGAAACGCTGGCAGCGCGACAGGATGGTGACCGGCACCTTGCGGATTTCGGTGGTGGCGAAGACGAACTTGGCATGCGGCGGCGGCTCCTCGAGAGTCTTGAGGAAGGCGTTGAACGCCGCCGACGAGAGCATGTGCACCTCGTCGATGATGTAGACTTTGTAGCGTGCCGTTGCTGGCGCGTAGCGCACGGCGTCAGTGATCTGCCGGATGTTCTCGACGCCGGTATGCGAGGCCGCGTCCATCTCGAGCACGTCGACATGACGCGATTCCATGATCGCTTCACAATGCACGCCGAGCCCGGCCATGTGGATGGTCGGGCCCGACTGGCTGTTATCCGCCAATTCGTAATTGAGCGCGCGGGCCAGGATGCGCGCCGTCGTGGTCTTGCCGACGCCGCGCACGCCGGTCAGCATCCACGCCTGCGGGATGCGGCCCGTCCCGAAGGCGTTGGACAGGGTTTGCACCATCGCCTCCTGGCCGATCAGGTCGTCGAAGGTGCGAGGGCGGTATTTGCGGGCAAGAACGCGATAGGCCGGCTGCGCAGCCGTGGTCGGCGCAGGCGTGAAGCCCGGCAGGGCCGGCTCATCGAATGGGGGCGTGCCGGTCGTTTGGTCCATCGGCGTCAATTTCGGGCGAGGGGCGCCGCGGCGTGAAAGGCCGGACTGGCAGGTGGGAGGCTGGACGAAGACCCGTTCGGTCTCGTTAGGGCTGCTTCCTTCCGGACCTGACCCGGTTGGCGAGTGAAACGTCCCTCGCCAACCTCCCGGGCCGTTATATGGGCTTTCGCCCGCCCGGACGCAAGCGCGGCCGGATGGCGCCTCACATGGGAAAGACCGGTTCGCCAGTAGCCTTTTCGACCCGCATGATCCTCGATCGCGGCCCAAGCATGCCCTTTTTCGGCGAGGTGGTATCCTCGTCGGCGGATCATGCCGTAAATTCCGAGCATGTCCGATTTCGCTCTCGATGCCCGCCTTGCTGCCGACACCATGCCTGTCGGCGATCTCGCGCTCTGCGCCGTGCTCCTGATGGACGATGCCCGCTTTCCCTGGTTGATCCTCGTGCCGCGCCGGCCGGGAATCAGCGAGCTGACGGATCTTTCGGAAGCGGACGCAGCTGTCTTGATGCAGGAGATCCGCATGGCCGCACGCGTCGTCACCGATCTGGCGAAGCCCGACAAGCTCAACGTCGGCGCACTCGGCAACATCGTCCAGCAACTGCACGTGCACGTGGTCGGCCGTTTTCGCTCCGATCCCGCCTGGCCGGGCCCGGTCTGGGGCCACGGCAGCCGCACGCCTTATCCCGCGCATGCGGCCGCCGCCCTGATCGAGCGCGCGGCAACCCTGTTCACCGCCGCCTGACAAGAGGTCCCGGAAGAGTCCCATGTCCGATATCGGTTTCATCATCAACCCGCTGCTGCGCCACAGCGCCGAGCGCGCCTCGGACCAGCTCGCACGCTACGCAGCTGATCCGAAGGCGCTCACCACGATCATCGCCGGCGAGGTTCCTGTTCTGCGCCGCAATGGCCCCGTCCACACGGGCCTGCTCCCGCTTGCCGATCTCGACCGGGTCGCGCCGCTCGAGGAACAGGCCTTTCTCGGCTCGCTCGCGGGCACGCCCGTCTGGGCCACGCTGATCGCGCCGGCCGGCGCCGACGCGTTCCGGGATGACCCCGCTTTTGACGTGCTCGATCTGCGCTCGATCGCGGTGCAGGGCGTCGTGCCGCCGCCGGAGCTCGGCATCCTGGCCGAGGCCAAGGCGTTGCTGCACTGGCATGCGCGCCACCGCTTCTGCGCCAATTGCGGGGCTCCGACCCGGCTCTCGTGCGCCGGCTTCCGGCGCGATTGCGGGGGCTGTGGCGCGCAGCATTTTCCGCGCACCGATCCGGTCGCGATCATGCTGGTGGCGCACGGCGACCGCTGCCTGCTCGGGCGTCAGTCGCGCTTCATAGCCGGCATGTATTCATGTCTGGCGGGCTTCATCGAGCCTGGCGAGACCATCGAGGATGCGGTGCGCCGCGAGACGCTGGAGGAGGCGGGCGTGCGCGTCGGCGAAGTGCGTTATCGCGCCTCCCAGCCGTGGCCGTTTCCGGCGTCGCTGATGATCGGCTGCATTGCCGAGGCACTCACGGAAGAGCTCACGGTCGACCGTGACGAGCTCGAGGATGCGCGCTGGTTCACGCGCGAGGAGGTTGCGCTGATGCTCGACGGAACTCATCCCGACGGGCTGCGCGGGCCCGTGCGCATGGCCATCGCGCATCATCTGATGCGCAGCTGGCTCAAGGGCTTCACGCCCGTCTAGCACGACGAGTTTCTGACGAAGCCGACCCAGCTTTGCGCGTGCCGCCGCAAATTTCGAGTAATACGTAGCCTGCGAAACACAGGCGGATCGATCCCCGCCTATGCAGCCCGCAGGCGCGCGAGAAAGCCGCTCACGGCGTTCGCCAGCACGTCGGACTGGGCACGCAGGCCCTGCGCCGCTTCGAGCGCAACGCTCGCCGCGGTCCCGGCGGCGCGGGCGGCTTCGTTGACGCCGACGATGTTCTCCGAGACGCCTTGCGTGCCTTCCGCAGCCTGCTGCACGTTGCGTGTGATCTCGAGCGTGGCGGACGACTGCTCCTCGACCGCAGCCGCGATCGAGTTGGAGATGGCGTCGATGTCCTGCACGGTGGCGCTGATCTCCTGCACGGCCGCAACTGCCTGATTGGTGGCCGCCTGCATTGAGGCGATCTGGGAGGAGATGTCGTCGGTTGCCTTCGCCGTCTGGGTGGCGAGCGACTTGACCTCGCTGGCGACGACCGCAAACCCCTTGCCGGCCTCGCCGGCGCGCGCCGCCTCGATCGTGGCGTTGAGCGCCAGCAGGTTGGTCTGCCCGGCGATCTCCCCGATCAGCTTGACGACGTCGCCGATGCGCTGCGCGACGGTGGCGAGATCGGCGACAAGCGTGTTGGTGCGGGTGGCCGATGCGGCGGCGCCGCGGGTCATCGTTGCCGCCCGCGCCACCTGCTGGGCGACCTCGCCGAAGGAGGCGGACAGCTCCTCGGTAGCCGCCGCTACGGATGATACGTTTGCCGTCGTCTCCTCGGCGGCCGCCGCGACGGCGGTCGACTGGCTGTCGGTTTGCTCGACCGAGGCCGCGACCTTCAGGGCGGCGCCCTCCGTCTCCTGGGCGGCCCCGGAGACTGCGTTGACGATGTGTCGCACCTCGCGATCGAGTTGGTCGGCGAGCTCGAGCATGGCCTGGCGCCGACCCAGCTCGGCATCCTGCCGCTGCCGCTCCTGCTCGGCCCGCAGGCCGTCCATCTCGATGGCATTGTCCTTGAACACCTGGACTGCTTGCGAGATCGATCCGATCTCGTCGCGGCGCCTGGTTCCAGGGATCTCGATGGCCCGATCGCCCGACGCGAGCGCATTCATCGCCAGCGTCACGCGACCGAGGGGCCGCACCACGCCCATGAAGACGAATCCGCACAGGCCCAGGATCAGCAGGAACGTGCAGCCGAGCGCGAGATAGGTCAGGCGCGCCGTCAGACTGGCAAGAGCTTCCGCCTCGACCTGCGCCTGTTCAGCGGCCGCCTCGAGCTGCGAGCTCGCGTGTTCGAGCGCCGTCTCGAGTTCATCGAACCGCGCGCCGAAGTCGGCGAGGCGCTTCTCGGCGGCCGCGTGATCGGCGAAGGCAACGCCGACCAGTTCGGCCGCCATCTTTCCATAGGCCTCCAGCGGTTTATCGAGCGCATCGAGGCCCGTCCGAATATCCGCGGGCAGCGCCAACTCCTTGCTCTCGGCAATGTTCTTTTTGAACCTTTGCAGATGCTCCTGAAGATCTTTTTCGATCTCCGGACGGAGTTTCGGTTCGGTGCGGGCGGCGTGCAGGGCGCGATAGAGATCGGCGCGCAACGCATCGTGCATCATGTCGGCTTCGCCCTGATGGCGCAGTCCGCTGGCGAAGAGGGTGTTCTGCGCAAGTGACGCCGACAGCGCGCCGTTGCTCCACAGGCTGACCCATCCGCTCGCCGCGCTGACCGCGAACAGGACGGCGCCGACCGTCACGAACTTTGCTCGAATCGATTGCACGTCTCTCTCCCCGATATGGGGAAGGTTTGTCACATGCGGGAGTTTAGGAATATTTAACTTTAGAGCTTTGCTCGAGTCTTCGTCACCGATGCGTGTTCTCGGATATGCGAGCGCGGAATCGGATCCCAGCAGGCTTTCTCGAACCACCTTGAGGTCGTAAAAGTCTATTACCCGACGTCTTGCATATTCCGCCGGAACGGGTGCGCCGGATAAACGCCGAGGATCGTCAGCGATTCCGAGAAGAACTCGAGCTCCTCGAGTGCCAGGCGCAATGCCGGATCGTCGGGGTGGCCATCGACCTCGGCATAGAACTGGGTCGCAACGAAGCGCCCTTCGAGCATATAGCTCTCGAGCTTGCTCATGTTGACGCCGTTGGTGGCGAAACCGCCGAGGGCCTTGTAGAGGGCCGCAGGGATGTTGCGTACCTCGAACACGAAGCTCGTCACCATGGGGCCGTCAGCGGCGGGGCCGATGTCCGGAGTCTTGGCCAGGATGATGAAGCGGGTGGTGTTGTGCGCCTCGTCCTCGACATCCTCGGCCAGGATCTTCAGCCCGTAAATGTCGGCGGCGAGACGCGGCGCCAGCGAGGCGCGCGTCGGGTCGCCGGCTTCGGCGATCTCGCGGGCAGAGCCGGCGGTGTCGCCGGCGACGACCGATTTGAGGCCGAGCTTGCGGATGATCTTGCGGCACTGGCCAAGGGCATGGGCGTGGCTGTGCACGGTCTTGATCGTGCCGAGATTGGCATCCGGCGTTGCCATCAGCTGGAAATGAATCGGCAGGAAATGTTCGCCGACGATATGCAGCCCCGAAGTCGGCAGCAGGTGGTGGATGTCGGCCACGCGCCCGGCGATCGAGTTCTCGATGGGGATCATGCCGAGACCTGCCGCCCCCTCGCTCACGGCCGCGAAGGCGTCCTCGAAGGTGGCGCAGGGAAGGAGCTTCCAGTCCGGATGCACCTCCTGCGCCGCGATATGCGAATTGGCTCCTGGCTCGCCCTGGAATGCGATCATCTTGGTCGTCATGGCTGTCTCCGTGCGGCCAGCAGCTCTCGTGCCCGCTCGAGGTCGTGCGCCGTATCGACGCCGAGCGGGACGTCGTCGACGATCATCGCGTCGATGCGCATGCCGGCTTCGAGCGCGCGCAACTGCTCCAGCCGCTCGCGCTGCTCGAGCGGCGAGGGCGGCAGGCTGACGAAGCGCTGCAGCGCGCTGCGCCGATAGGCATAAAGACCGATGTGGTGATAGAGAGGGCCCTGCCCGTAAGGCGCGCTGGCGCGCGTGAAATAGAGGGCGCGCATGCGGCTCGGCGACACCTGGCTGCCGACCAGCTTGACCACGTTGGGATCGTCCCGCTCGGCTTCCCGGGTGATCACCGCGGCCAGTGTGGAGATGTCGACCGCCGCGTCGGCCAGCGGCACGATCGCCGCCGCGATGATGCGCGGATCGATGGTCGGGAGGTCCCCCTGCACGTTGACGATCACGTCGTGCGCCCCCTCGGGATCGAGATTTTCCACAGCTTCGAAGATCCGGTCCGATCCGGATGCATGATCGGCCCGGGTGAGCACCGCCCGGCCCCCCGCCTTCGTCACGGCGTCGGCCACGGCCGGCGCATCGGTAGCCACGGCGACGGGACCAATCCCGGCTTCGCAGGCACGGCGCCAGACATGCACGATCATCGGCTCGCCGAGCACGTCGGCCAGGGGCTTGTTCGGCAGGCGCGTCGCGGCAAGGCGCGCCGGGATGAGGATGATGGGATCGGCCACGGAACACTGTCAGGCTGGGACGGGCCGGTGCTTAGCAGGGGTCGCTCAGGTTGTCATCGCTGCGATCCTGGCCCGCGGAAGAGCCTAGAGGGGAGGGGATAAGCATCGGCTGCGACCTCGCCGCCTCGCGACGCCCATTGTCAACGCGCACCCTTGTGGCTAAGCAACGGCGCCGCGTCCGCGGCCCTCGATCTTTTTGAGCCGGTCTTGCCCGTCCGGACGCCAGGGAGCTTTCATTTATGGATGCGTTCGAGCGCAACAAAATCGCCGGCGCCTTCTTGGGCACGCTCTTGCTTGCGATGAGTCTCCACGTTCTCGCCGGCATCTTGTTCCAGCCCAAAAAGCCGGCGGTGCCCGGCTACGATCTGCCTGTGCCACAGGTGCAGGCCGCGGCCCAGGCCGGGCCGGCTACGGCTGCCGCAGAACCGCTGCCCGTGCTTCTGGCCAAGGCCGATCCTGCCAAGGGGCAAGCTTCGGCGCGCAAATGCGGCGCCTGCCACGATCTCGCCAAGGGTGGGCCGAACAAGGTCGGCCCGAACCTTTTCGGCATCGTCGGGCGGCCCGTCGCCTCCCATGCCGGGTTCAACTATTCGGCGGCGCTGAAGGCCAAAGGCGGCACCTGGACTTACGAGGAACTCGACAAGTTCGTGCACAATCCCAAACAGGCCGTTCCGGGAACGACCATGGCCTTCGCCGGCATTCCGCCGGCGACCGAGCGCGCCGACCTGCTGTCGTATCTGCGCACGCTGGCGGACAGCCCGCAGCCGCTGCCGACCCCGTGACGCCAGCCGCGACATCTTGATCAGGGCCGGGCTGCGCCCGGCCTTTTGCTTTGTCGTGCTCCGCAAAGCCGACATAATCGCCCGCTCCAAGAATCGGCGGCCGTCCCGGGCCGGTCCGCCTCGGAGGCCCGCGTGATGCGTCGTTTTTTTCTGTATGCCGTCACCGCCATGTCGGTCGTCGTTCCGGCCTTGGCGCAGGACGCCTGGCGGCACGGCCTCTCGCTCATGGGGGAGCCGAAATATCCCGGCGATTTCAAAGCGTTCGCTTACGTCAACCCGAACGCGCCGAAAGCCGGACTGGTGCGCCTGGGCGTGCAAGGCGGCTTCGACAACTTCAATCTGTTTGTCGCCGGCGTGAAGGGTGACCTGGAGAGCGGCATTGCCACCCTGGTCTACGATCCCCTGATGACCGAAGCCCTGGATGAGGTCGGCACCGAATACGGGGTTCTTGCCGAAGCCGTCCGCTATCCGCCGGACTATTCGTCCGTGACCTACCGCCTGCGCGCCGGGGCGCGCTGGCATGACGGCAAGCCGGTCACGCCGGCCGACGTGGTCTTCTCCTTCACCACCCTGAAGGCCAACAGCCCGCAATACGCGTTCTATTACAAGAACGTCGCCAAGGCCGAGCAGACCGGCGAGCGCGAGATCACCTTCACGTTCTCGGAGAAGGGCAACCGCGAGCTGCCGCAGATTGTCGGGCAGATTCCCGTCCTGCCGAAGCACTGGTGGGAGGGAGCCGCTCCGGACGGTCGCAAGCGCGACGTCACGCAGACCACGCTCGAGCCGCCCCTCGGCTCCGGTCCTTACCGGCTCAAGAGCTTCGAGGCCGGCCGGGCCGCAAGCTACGAGCGTGTCGCCGACTACTGGGGCAAGGACGTGCCGGCGCGCCGCGGCACACACAATTTCGCGGAGATCCGCTTCGAGTATTTCCGCGACTCGACGGTTCTGCTCGAGGCCTTCCGGGGCGATCGCTACGATTGGCGAAGCGAGAACAGCTCCCGCAACTGGGCGACCGCCTACGACTTTCCCGCCGTCAAGGAGGGACGCGTCATCAAGGAAGAATTTCCGATCCGGGCGTCTGGCGTCATGCAGGCTTTCGTGTTCAACCTGCGCCGCGACAAGTTCAAGGACGAGCGCGTGCGCCGCGCTTTCAATCTCGCCTTTGATTTCGAGGACGTGAATCGGACGCTGTTTTATGGACTTTACCAACGCGTCGACTCGTTCTTCTGGGGCACCGAGCTCGCCGCTTCGGGGCTCCCCGAAGGCCAGGAGCTTGCGATTCTTGAGAGCGTCCGCGACAAGATCCCCGCTTCGGTCTTCACGACGCCCTACAGGAATCCGGTGAACGGCACGCCCGAAAACGTGCGCAGCAATCTGCGCGAGGCGCTGCGTCTCCTGAGCGACGCCGGTTACGAACTGAAAGGCCGCCAGCTTGTCAACAAAACAAACGGCGAGCCGCTCGTGGTCGAGTTCCTCGGCTACGATCCGAACTTTGAACGCTACATGCTGCCCTACAAGCAGGCGCTGGAGCGCATCGGCATTGCGATCAACCTCCGCCTTGTGGACGCTGCGCAATACCAGAACCGCGTGCGCTCGTTCGATTTCGACATGACCACGGAGGTGTGGGGACAATCCTTGTCGCCCGGCAATGAGCAGCGCGAATTCTGGGGCTCGGACGCAGCCGACCGTCCGGGGTCGCGCAACACGGCGGGCATCAAGGATGCGGCGGTGGACGTGCTCATCGACAAGGTCATTTTTGCCAAGGATCGCGCCGAGCTTGTTGCCGCCACCAAGGCCCTCGACCGTGTTCTGCTTCACCGCAACTACATCGTGCCGCAATGGCGCTCGCGCGTGACCTTCGTTGCCCGCTGGAACCGCTTCGGCCGCCCTGAAAACATGCCCGAATACGGCGGCTCGGCCTTCCCGACGATCTGGTGGTACGATGCGGCGCTGGCCGCCAAGACCGGGGCGCCGCGGTGAGACTGACGCGCCGCAGCCTATCGCTCGGGGCCGGCGCGGCGGCGCTGGCGCGGTTCGCTCCACCGCCGGCCTTGGCAGCGGAAGGCGAAACGGAAAGCCACGGCCTTGCGATCTTCGGCGACCTCAAATACGGCCCCGGCTTTCGTCATTTCGATTACGTCGAGCCGCAGGCGCCGAAGGGCGGCGCCTTTGCTTTCCAGATCTCGTCGATCACCGGCAACCAGAATTTCGATACCTTCAACACGCTCAATATTTTCGTGCTGCGTGGCGACGGAGCCGCCGGAATGTGGTCGGGACCGGACAGGCTCGGCACCACGACCTTCGACAGCCTGATGGCGCGAGCCTTCGACGAGCCGGACGCGATGTACGGTCTCGTCGCCGCCGCGGTGCGCTGGAGCGGCGACGGCCTTAGTTATCGTTTCCGCCTGCGCCCCGAAGCGCGCTTCCACGACGGCTCGAAAATCACGGCTCGCGATGTCGCCTTCTCGCTGACCGTATTGAAGGAGAAAGGTCATCCGCGTATCGCCCAGACCATCCGGTTGATGCTGTCGGCGGAGGCCGAAGCGGACGACGTCGTCGTCGTGAAACTCGCCCCCGAGCGTAGCCGCGACCTGCCTCTCACGATCGCCACGCTGCCGATCTTCTCGCAGGCCTATTATCGCGACCGTGAGTTCGACGCCGCGACCCTCGAGGCGCCGCTCGGCTCCGGCCCCTACAAGGTCGGGCGCCTCGAGGTCGGGCGCTTCATCGAGTTCGACCGGGTTGCGGATTATTGGGGCAGGGACCTGCCCGTCAACATCGGCCATCACAACTTCGCGCGCATCCGCTACGAATATTACCGCGACCGGGACGTGGCTTTCGAGGCCTTCAAGGCGGGCGCATTCACGTATCGCGAGGAATTCACGTCGCGGATCTGGAACAACGGCTACGATTTCCAGGCGGTGAAGGACGGCCGCGTCAGGCGCGAGATTTTGCCCGACGAGACGCCCTCCGGCATGCAGGGCTGGTGGCTCAACACGCGCCGCGAGAAATTCGGCGATCCGCGCGTCCGCGAAGCCATCGGCCTGGCCTTCGATTTCGAATGGACGAACGTCAATCTGATGTATTCCGCCTATAGGCGCACCGCCTCGTTCTTCGAGAACTCGGACATGCGCGCCGAAGGCAGGCCCGGGCCTGAGGAGTTGGCGCTGCTCGAGCCGTGGCGCGGCACGTTGCCCGAGGAGGTATTCGGCGAGCCTTACACGCCGCCGCGCTCGGACGGCTCGGGGCAAGACCGCAACCTGCTGCGTCGGGCCGACCAGCTGCTCCGCGAGGCCGGCTGCAGGCGCGAGAACAATGTCCTCAAGCTGCCCGGCGGCCAGCCTCTCGAGATCGAGTTCCTCGATGCAACGCCGAGCCTGCAGCCGCACACGCAGCCATTCATCAAGAATCTCGGCCTGCTCGGCATCCAGGCCCGCTCGCGCATCGTCGACGCGGCGCAGTACCAGCGTCGCGAGAACGAGTTCGATTTCGACGTGGTGAGCCGCCGCTACGCCGGGGGGATGACGCCGGGCGAGCCGCTGCGACAGATTTTCGCCTCGCGCGCAGCGGCGATCAAAGGCTCTCAGAACCTTGCCGGAATTGCCCATCCTGCCGTTGACGGCCTGCTCGAATCCGTGATCGCGGCCAAGACCCGCGACGAGCTGCGCACCGCCTGCCGGGCCCTCGACCGTGTGCTGCGGGCCGGGCGCTATTGGGTGCCGATGTGGTACAGCGCCACCCACCGTGTCGCCTATTGGGACATGTTCGGGCGCCCGGCGAGCTTGCCCAGATACGAGGTCGGGGCGCCGGCGATCTGGTGGCACGACGCCGACAAGGCCAAGCGGATCGGCCGCGCATGATTGCCTATATCGTCCGCCGCATTCTGCTGATGCTGCCGACCCTGCTCGGGATCATGCTGATCTCGTTCGTGATCGTGCAGTTCGCGCCGGGCGGGCCGGTCGAGCGCATCCTGGCGCAGCTGCAGGGCACCGATGCGGGCGCCACCTCCCGCATCGCCGGTGGCACGTCGGGTGATGTCGGCGCCGCGCCGGGAGGGCAGTCGGGCGCGGCGGCGGACATGACCTCGTCGCGCTACCGCGGCGCGCAGGGG
>DATBIR010000200.1:0-21012 GCA_036556825.1 Beijerinckiaceae bacterium | reverse complement strand
CGAAGGATGGGCCGTCGGCGGGCATCGCCATGGCCACCGCCATCGTGTCGGTCGTCACGACCATCCCGGTGCGTCGCGACATCGCCATGACCGGCGAGGTCACCCTGCGCGGGCGCGTCCTGCCGATCGGCGGATTGAAGGAGAAGCTCCTGGCGGCGCTGAGGGGCGGCATCAAGAAGGTGCTGATCCCGGAAGAGAACGCCAAGGACCTGGCCGAGATCCCGCCAAGCGTCAAGAACGGCCTCGAGATCGTTCCCGTGGCGCGCATGGAGCAGGTGCTCGAGCACTCCCTGGTGCGCACGCCGCAGCCGATCAAATGGGACGAGACGGCGCTGCCGCAGAAGCCCGTCAGCGTGAGCGAGGACGACGGTTCCGGCCTCGTCGCCCACTAAACCCGACTTGCGACTCACAGCGAAGGCTCCCGGGCTAGCGCCCGGGAGCCTTTCTGTTGCGCCGCGAAATTTGATTTTCCACGCCAATCTTCGGTTGCCTCGCCGCGTGGTTTGGGCCACACGGGCGTCCCCGATACGGCGGCATTTTTGAGCCGCCGCTGCCATTCTGCTGAGGAGGTCATTGATGAACAAAGGCGATCTTGTGAACGCCGTGGCCGAGAAGGCCAACCTGTCGAGAGGTGATGCCGGCAAGGCGCTCGATGCAGCGCTGGACACCATCACGGACGCTCTCAAGAGCGGTGAGGAAGTGAAGATCGTCGGCTTCGGCAGCTTCGTGGTCGCCAACCGGGCAGCGGGGGAAGCCCGCAATCCGCGCACGGGCGAGAAGGTCAGTGTTCCCGCCAGCAAGTCGCCGAAATTCCGCGCCGGCGCCGGCCTCAAGGATGCGGTCAACGGCCGCTAGGATTTGGCCTCAGGACTATAGCCCTAAACGGTTGGGGCCGGTGGTGCTTGCGTCGTCGGCCCTCGTTTTTTATCTGATTTCTACGGGCGGTTAGCTCAGCTGGTAGAGCATCTCGTTTACACCGAGAGGGTCGGCGGTTCGAGCCCGTCACCGCCCACCAGGCCATCTTGCCGGTGCGAGCCATTCCGCGCGGCAGATTGGTGCCTTCGAGACGCTCGGTTTGCCTTCGCGCCGACGCTGGCTCGCAAGGCTTGACACGGCGGGGAGGCGAGTCTTAAACCCGCCGCTCACGATGATGCGGGCGTAGCTCAGTCGGTTAGAGTGCCGGCCTGTCACGCCGGAGGTCGCGGGTTCGAGCCCCGTCGCCCGCGCCAGCCTTGATTTGCCTTCCATTGCAACAGCCTCCAAGAGGATGCGCGGCATCTCTTGCTTGATGGCCCGTCCAGAATAATCTCCCACAGGAGGGAGGAGGGACGGAGGGCATGCCGATCTCGAAGCTGTTCGCCGATTTCGCCGGCGCGGTGGCTCACGCGGCCGGTCGGCCGTGGATTTTCGCGCTGAGCGTGCTGGTCATCGTGCTGTGGGCGGCAAGCGGGCCGGCCTTCGGCTTCTCCGATACCTGGCAGCTGGTCGTCAACACGGCCACCACCGTTGTCACGTTCCTGATGGTGTTCCTGATCCAGAATACCCAGAATCGCGACGGCGCCGCCATTCAGGCCAAGCTCGACGAACTGATCCGCGCCAGCGCGGCCCAGAACCTCTACATCGGGATCGAGCATCTGACCGAAGAAGAACTCGAGGAGCTTCGCAGGAAATGCGAGGCCCGCGCCAGGAAGGACATTGTCGCCGACCGCGCCCAGGACAAGGCCAACAAGAAGGCCGCGGCGGCAGCCAAACGCGCGACCGGCTGACGAGCCGCAAACCAGACCTGGAGCCGTTTCCACTTACCCGGAATCGGCTCTAGCTTTTCCAGAGACGCATTTTCTTCGGCCAGCCGGACCCACTTCGCCGGAGAATGCTCTGTCGCGCGGTCGGCGCGATTCCGCCGCCAAGGTCATGTGGCTCAAAGCTTTAGCTAGCGCGAAGGCGCGGGCCCGGAGCGGGGAGGGGCCGTCGTCGCGCTTCCGGCGCTGCCGGCGCCGGAGGGAGAAGAGGCGCCCGGCTGCATCTGAGGCAGCGGCTCGCCCAGGAAGATGGCGCGTGCCTCCATGCCAATCAGCGGCATCGCGCGGTTCTGCTCGCAGGCCTGCTCGATCGCCGCGACGGCGGCCTCAAGCTTCGGACGGTCGATTACGGCCCGTTGTGCAGCACCTGCATAATAGCCGTGCAGCCAGACCATCAGCTGCCCGCGATCGTTCGGCCGCAGATCCATCAGATCGGCGCATCTGGCACGCAGCAGGTCTGCGACCTGCGCTTGCGCCGGGTTCCCCGCGACGAGAATGGCCACAAGCACCGCCCCCGCCGCTGCCTGTCGTTTCATCGATGCTGCTCCCACGCCGCCGACCGAATCGCGTCGAGCCGCCGGAAGCTACGGCCAGACAAAGCCTTTCGTCGAGTCACTGTCCTGTTTGTGCGACGCCGCGAGCCCTTGTCACTCCGAGAGCGCTGAGCTAAGGCCTCGCTCGCCTTCGCCCCTTGCGCCATTCTGATCACGTCCGGCTTTTCAGCTTGGTCTTGAGGGCCGAATGCGCAGCGTGGCCGGTCCACGGCTGTTCCCGGGTGCCGCATGACCAATCTTCTGACCGACTACCTGCCTCTCGTGATCTTCATCGGCGTGGCGATCGTGATTGCCGCGGCGCTGCTGATCGCGCCCTTTCTGGTCGCCTACAAGCAGCCCGACCCGGAGAAGCTGTCGGCGTATGAATGCGGCTTCAACGCATTTGACGACGCGCGCATGAAATTCGACGTGCGCTTCTACCTGGTGGCGATCCTGTTCATTATATTTGACCTGGAAGTTGCGTTCCTGTTCCCCTGGGCCATCACCTTCGGCGGCCTCGGCTGGTACGGCTTCTGGTCGATGATGATCTTCCTCGCCGTGCTCACCATCGGCTTCATCTACGAATGGAAGAAGGGGGCCCTTGAATGGGACTGATCGCCGAATCGCGCGCGCCTCTGGTTGCGCCGGAGGCGAAGGGGATCATCGATCCGAATACCGGCAAGCCGGTGGGCGCCGACGATCCCTTCTTCAACACCGTCAACAACGAGCTGGCCGACAAAGGCTTCCTGCTCACCACCGCTGACGACCTGATTATCTGGGCGCGCACCGGCTCGCTGATGTGGATGACCTTCGGGCTCGCCTGCTGCGCGGTCGAAATGATGCAGATGTCGATGCCGCGCTATGATGCGGAGCGTTTCGGCTTCGCGCCGCGCGCCTCGCCGCGTCAGTCGGACGTGATCATCGTCGCGGGCACGCTCACGAACAAGATGGCCCCGGCCTTCCGGAAGGTCTACGACCAGATGCCCGAGCCGCGCTACGTGATCTCGATGGGCTCCTGCGCCAACGGCGGCGGCTATTACCACTATTCCTACGCGGTGGTGCGCGGCTGCGACCGCGTCGTGCCGGTCGACATCTACGTGCCGGGCTGCCCGCCGACCGCCGAGGCGCTCCTTTACGGAGTGCTTCTGCTGCAGAAGAAGATCCGCCGCACAGGCACGATCGAACGCTGAACGGGACCGGCTGAATGAGCGCACACCTGCAGGAGCTCGGCGAGCACGTCGCCGCCTCGCTCGGATCGGCAATCCTCGACCGCCAGATCGCCTATGGCGAGCTGACGGTCGTCGCCGAGGCCCAAAAAATCATCGAGGTGCTGCGCTTCCTGCGCGACGATCCGCGCTGCCTGTTCGTCAGCTTCGTCGACATCTGCGGCGTCGACTATCCCGGCCGCGAGCGGCGCTTCGACGTCGTCTATCACCTCCTGTCGCCGCGCCATAACGCGCGCATCCGCGTCAAGGTCGAGACCGACGAGGTCACGCCGGTGCCGTCGGTCATCGACGTATTTCCCGCCGCCAACTGGTTCGAGCGCGAGACCTACGATCTTTACGGCGTGCTGTTCTCCGGACACCCGGACCTGCGGCGCCTGCTGACCGATTACGGGTTCGAGGGACATCCGCTGCGCAAGGACTTTCCGCTCACCGGCTTCGTCGAGGTGCGCTACGACGAAGAGCAGCGGCGTGTCGTCTACGAGCCCGTGAAGCTGCAGCAGGAGTTCCGCAGCTTCGACTTCCTCTCGCCTTGGGAGGGCACCGACTACGTGCTGCCGGGCGATGAAAAAGCGAAACAGCAGGGCTAGGCGCCATCCGCCATGACCGAACACAACATCCGCAACTTCACGATCAATTTCGGGCCGCAGCATCCGGCAGCGCACGGCGTGCTGCGCCTCGTGCTCGAGCTCGACGGCGAAGTGGTCGAGCGCGTCGATCCGCATATCGGGCTTCTGCATCGCGGCACGGAGAAGCTGATCGAGTACAAGACCTACCTGCAGAACATCCCGTATTTCGACCGGCTCGACTATGTCGCGCCGATGAACCAGGAGCACGCCTTCTGCCTGGCGATCGAGAAGCTGCTTGGTCTCGATGTGCCCAAGCGCGGGCAGCTCATCCGCGTCCTGTATCTCGAGATCGGCCGGCTGCTCTCGCATCTCCTCAACATCACCACGCAGGCAATGGACGTCGGAGCGTTGACGCCCCCGCTGTGGGGTTTCGAGGAGCGCGAGAAACTCATGGTATTCTATGAGCGCGCGTCCGGCTCGCGCATGCACGCCAACTACGTGCGTCCCGGCGGCGTTCATCAGGACCTGCCGCCGGACCTGATCGACGACATCGAGGCCTTCTGCGACCCGTTCCTGAAGGTCTGTGACGATCTCGACGAGCTCGTCATCGAGAACCGCATCTTCAAGCAGCGCAACGTCGACATCGGCATCGTGTCGCTCGAAGACGCCTGGCGCTGGGGCTTTTCCGGCGTGATGGTGCGCGGCTCAGGGGCCGCGTGGGACCTGCGCAAGGCGCAGCCCTACGAGTGCTACGAGGAGCTCGACTTCGACATCCCGGTCGGCAGGAACGGCGACAATTACGACCGCCAGGTGATCCGCATGGAAGAAATGCGGCAGTCGATCCGCATCATGAAGCAGTGCATCGCCAAGCTGCGCGCCCCGGACGGGCAGGGGCCCGTGCTGCAGCGCGACGGCAAGGTCGTGCCGCCCAAGCGCGCCGATATGAAACGCTCGATGGAAGGGCTAATCCAGCACTTCAAGCTCTACACCGAAGGCTTCCACGTGCCGGCGGGCGAGGTCTATGCCGCTGTCGAGGCGCCCAAGGGCGAGTTCGGCGTCTATCTCGTCGCCGACGGCACCAACAAGCCCTATCGCTGCAAGATCCGCGCGCCGGGCTTCGCCCATCTGCAGGCGATGGACTTCATGTGCCGCGGCCACATGCTGGCGGACGTCTCCGCCGTGCTCGGCTCGCTCGACATCGTGTTCGGAGAGGTCGACCGGTGATGGCCCGAGTAGCAGGTTTGATCTGTGCGCTATGTCTCTGTTTCAGCGGCCTCGGTTACGGCGCCGCGGTCAAGGCAGCGGGACTGTGCTCAGGGCTTCCCCCCCAAGAGCTTGTCCTGGTGCAGGCGCAGGGAAAATGCCTGCCTCAAAATTATGAGGCGACTGACGTCACGATGAACACGGCCGACTTTTCCTGTCATTTCACTTCACAGCCGAACATGCGGATGGAGAAGGTCGGGACCAGCGACGGATCCAGCGTTGACTTGTACGTGACGCGCGACGAGTGCTCGAAACTGATAGGTGCTCCATGAGTGTCCGTCGCCTCGCCCCCGCCGAAGACCAGCCGCCCAGCTTCGCCTTCACGGCGGAGAACGAGCGCTGGGTGCAAGCCCAGATCGCCAAATATCCGCCGGGCCGGCAGGCCTCCGCCGTAATCCCGCTGTTGTGGCGGGCGCAGGAGCAGGCGGGCGGCTGGGTGCCTCAGAAGGCGATCGAGGCGATCGCCGACAAGCTCGGCATGGCCTATATCCGCGTGCTCGAGGTCGCGACCTTCTACACGATGTTCAATCTGGAACCGGTCGGCCGCCACCTCGTGCAGCTGTGCGGCACGGTGCCGTGCCACGTGAAGGGCGCCGTCGAGCTCAGGAAGGTGCTGGAGCGGCGCATCGGCGAGCAGCACCACGTGACTGCGGACGGCCTGTTCTCCTGGGTCGAGGTCGAATGCCTCGGTGCCTGCTGCAATGCGCCGATGGTGCAGATCAACGTCGACTATTACGAAGACCTGACGCCCGAGATTCTCGACAGGATGCTCGACGATCTCGCTGCCGGACGCGCTGTCAAGCCGGGCTCGCAGATCGGCCGTGTCTCGTCGGAGCCGCATGGCGAGGGCAGGACGCTCACCGATCCGGCGCTGTTCGACGGTTCCCTGGTCGGCACCTGGCGCAAGCGCTTCGAGGAGGAAGCCATCAAGGAAACCGGGACCGGAGAAGCCGCAGCCGCGACGGCGACTGCGCCGTCCGTGCCGAAACCGGCCAAGCCTGACGCGGGCCGTGCGATCGAGCGCGAGGTCGCCGATACGCCGGCGAAGCGCGTCAAGGAAGGCGAGCGCACCCCGCCGGCCGACAAGCAGCAGCAGGCTTCCGACCCGACGCGCGCCACGGTGGCGCCGGCCGCGACAAGGCCGGAGACGATACCGTCGCCGCAGACCGAAAAATCCTACACCGGCACGCCGGCGAAGCCCGGGGAAGGGCGCCCGACCGCCGCTCCCAAAGGCAAGCAGCCCGGGGCGGCGCCAGGAGGATCACCGCGGCGCGACGACACCCCTGCCAAGCCGCTCGGCTCCGAGCTTCCGCCCGAACCCGGCGTTCCGCCGACGAAGCGCAAATAGCCATGCTCACTGATCGCGACCGGAGCTCACGCTGACATGCTAGCTGATCGAGACCGGATCTTTACGAACCTTTACGGCCTGCACTCGCCGGGGCTCGAGGCCGCGCGCAAGCGCGGCGCGTGGGACGGCACCAAGTTCCTGCTCGAGAAAGGCCGCGACTGGATCATCGACGAGATGAAGAAATCGGGCCTGCGCGGGCGCGGCGGCGCCGGCTTCCCGACCGGCCTCAAATGGTCGTTCATGCCGAAACAGTCGGACGGGCGTCCGCACTATCTCGTCGTCAACGCCGACGAATCGGAGCCGGGCACCTGCAAGGACCGGGAGATCATGCGGCACGATCCGCATCTCCTGATCGAAGGCTGCCTGCTCGCGTCTTTCTCCATGGGCGCGCATGCCTGCTACATCTACATCCGCGGCGAATACATCCGTGAGCGCGAGGCGCTGCAACGCGCCGTCGACGAGGCCTATGAGGCGCGCCTGATCGGCAAGGACAACGTCCACGGCTGGCCGTTCGATCTCTACGTCCATCATGGCGCCGGCGCCTATATCTGCGGCGAGGAGACGGCGCTGCTCGAAAGCCTCGAAGGCAAGAAGGGCATGCCGCGCCTAAAACCGCCGTTCCCGGCCAATATGGGCCTCTACGGCTGCCCGACGACGGTCAACAACGTCGAATCGATCGCCGTCGCCGGCACCGTCCTGCGGCGCGGGGGCGCCTGGTTCGCGAGCCTCGGCAAGCCCAACAACACCGGCACCAAGCTGTTCTGCGTCTCCGGCCACGTCAACAAGCCGTGCAACGTGGAAGAGGAAATGGGCATCACCTTCCGCGAGCTGATCGACCGTCATTGCGGCGGCATGCGCGGCGGCTGGGACAATCTGTTGTGCTCGATCCCCGGAGGCTCGTCGGTGCCGCTGGTGCCGGCCGAGCAGATCATCGACGCGTCGATGGATTTCGACACCTTGCGCAACCTCAAGTCCGGCCTCGGCACGGCGGCGGTGATCGTGCTCGACAAGTCGACCGACATCGTGCGGGCGATCGCGCGCATCTCCTACTTCTACAAGCACGAAAGCTGCGGCCAGTGCACGCCGTGCCGCGAAGGCACCGGCTGGATGTGGCGCGTGCTCTCGCGCATGGCCGAAGGCAGGGCGCAGCGGCGCGAGATCGACATGCTGCTGGACGTCACCTACCAGGTCGAGGGCCACACCATCTGCGCGCTCGGCGACGCGGCGGCGTGGCCGATCCAGGGCCTGATCCGCCACTTCCGGTCCGAGATCGAGAAGCGCATCGACCAATACGCGGCCAACCCGCATCTCGAGCCCGTGGCGATCGCGGCGGAATAAGGTCACAGGGAAACGGCATGACCAAGCTCATCGTCGACGGCATTGAGATCGACGTCCCGCCGGAATACACGCTGCTGCAGGCCTGCGAGGCGGCGGGCGCGGAGATTCCGCGCTTCTGCTTCCACGAGCGGCTCTCGATTGCCGGCAATTGCCGCATGTGCCTTGTCGAACTGAAGGGCGCGCCAAAGCCGGTCGCCTCCTGCGCCTGGGGCGTGCGCGACTGCCGCCCGGGCCCCAACGGCGAGGCGCCGGTGATCAACACGCGTACGCCGCTCGTCAAGAAGGCGCGCGAAGGCGTGATGGAGTTCCTGCTGATCAACCATCCGCTCGACTGTCCGATCTGCGACCAGGGCGGCGAGTGCGATCTGCAGGACCAGGCCATGGCTTACGGCATCGACACCTCGCGCTACCACGAGAACAAGCGCGCGGTGGAGGACAAGTATATCGGGCCGCTGGTCAAGACCTCGATGAACCGGTGCATCCATTGCACCCGCTGCGTGCGCTTCGTGGCCGAGGTCGCCGGGGTCGAGGATCTCGGCGCCATCGGCCGCGGCGAAGACATGGAGATCACCACCTATCTGGAGCGCGCCATGCGCTCCGAGCTGCAGGCCAACGTGGCCGATCTCTGCCCGGTCGGCGCACTCACGCACAAGCCGCAGGCGTTCAACGTGCGCCCATGGGAGCTCTCCAAGACGCCATCGATCGACGTCATGGATGCGGTCGGCTGCGCCATCCGCGTCGATGCGCGCGGCCGCGAGGTCATGCGCATCCTGCCGCGCGTCAACGAGGCGGTGAACGAGGAATGGATTTCGGACAAGACGCGCCAGATCGTCGACGGGCTGCGGCTGCAGCGGCTCGACCGGCCGTTCGTCCGCGACAACGGCAGGCTGCGTCCGGCATCGTGGCAGGAGGCCTTCGCCGTCATCGCCCGCCGCATGAAAGGTGTCGATCCCAGGCGCATCGGCGCCATCGTCGGCGACCTGGCCGCGGTCGAGGAAATCTTTGCCCTGAAACTGCTGATGCAAGGCCTTGGCGTCGCCAACCTGGACTGCCGCCAGGACGGCGCAGTCCTCGATCCGGGCCAGGGCCGCGCCTCGTACCTGTTCAACCCGACCATCGCCGGAATCGAGAAGGCGGACGCGATCCTGATCGTCGGCGCCAACCCGCGCCTCGAAGCTTCGCTCGTCAACGTGCGCATCCGCAAACGCTGGCGCATGGCGCCCCTTCCCATCGGGCTCGTCGGCGAGCGCGTGGATCTCACCTACGCCCACGAACATCTCGGCGCCGGGCCGGATACGCTCGCCGATATCCTGGCGGGCAAACACAGCTTTGCCGACAAATTGAAAGCCGCCCAGCGGCCCCTGATTATCATCGGGCAGGGCGCGCTCACGCGCGCCGACGGCGCCGCCATCCTGGCGCTGGCGGCCAAGGCCGCCCAGGCCTTCGGCGCAGTAACGCCGGAGTGGAACGGTTTCGCCGTCCTGCACACGGCCGCGGCCCGCGTCGGCGCGCTCGATCTCGGCTTCGTCCCGCCGCCTGGCGGGCTCAGCGCGCCGGCCATGGCGCGGCCGAACGCGCTCGAGGTGATCTACAATCTCGGCGCCGACGAGATCGACATCGCCCCGGGCGCCTTCGTGATCTACCAGGGCACCCACGGCGATCGCGGCGCCCATCGCGCCGACGTCATCCTGCCCGGGGCGGCCTATACGGAGCGCTCCGGCACCTACGTCAATACGGAAGGCCGCGTGCAGATGGCCAACCGCGCCTCGTTCCCGCCCGGCGACGCGCGCGAGGACTGGGCGATCATCAGGGCGCTGTCGGACGTGCTCGGCCACAGGCTGCCGTTCGACTCGCTGGCCGCCCTGCGCAAGCAGCTCTATGCGGCGCATCCGCATTTCGCGGCGCTCAAGCAGATCGCGCCCGGCGATGTCGCGGGACCCCTCGGCAGGCTGGCGGGCGCCGGCGGCGCGCCGGCGCGGGAGCCGTTCGTAAGCCCGGTCAGGGACTTTTACCTCACCAACCCGATCGCGCGCGCCTCGCGGGTGATGGCAGAGTGCTCGAACTTGGCGCGAGGCCGCGCCCTTGAAGCGGCGGAGTAGGATCGGATGACCTTCTGGGACACGCTTCTCACCGTCGCGCTCATCGTCGGCAAGAGCCTGCTCTTGCTGGTCGCGCTTCTGGTCTACATCGCCTATGCGCTCTATGCCGACCGTAAGATCTGGGCGGCCGTGCAGCTTCGCCGCGGCCCCAACGTGGTCGGGCCATGGGGCCTGTTCCAATCCTTCGCCGACCTGCTGAAATTCGTGGTCAAGGAACCTGTGGTTCCGATGAGCGCCAACAAGGGGCTCTTCCTGTTGGCGCCGCTGGTCACCGCCGTGCTGGCCTTTGCCGCCTGGGCGGTGATCCCGCTGGCGGACGGATGGGCGATCGCCGACATCAATGTCGGCGTGCTCTACATTTTCGCGATCTCATCCCTCGGCGTCTACGGCATCATCATCGGCGGCTGGGCATCGAACTCCAAATATCCGTTCCTCGGCGCGCTGCGCTCCGCCGCCCAGATGGTCTCCTACGAGGTGTCCATCGGCTTCGTGATCATCACCGTGCTCATGTGCGCGGGCTCGCTCAACCTGAGCCAGATCGTGCGCGCCCAGGACACCAGCCTCGGCCTCCTTGGCTGGTACTGGCTGTGGCTGCTGCCGATGTTCGTGATCTTCTTCATCTCGGCCCTGGCCGAGACCAACCGGCCACCCTTCGACCTGCCGGAGGCCGAATCGGAGCTGGTGGCCGGGTTCGGCGTCGAATATTCGTCGACCCCTTATCTCCTGTTCATGCTCGGCGAATACGTGGCCATCATGACCATGTGCGCGCTCGGCACGATCCTGTTCCTGGGCGGCTGGCTGTCGCCGATCCCGCTGCCGCCCTTCACGTGGGTGCCGGGCGTCATCTGGTTCGTGCTCAAGGCGAGCTTCCTGTTCTTCATGATCGCCATGGTGAAGGCGTTCGTGCCGCGCTACCGCTACGATCAGCTCATGCGTCTCGGCTGGAAAGTCTTCTTGCCGATCTCGCTGGCGGCGGTCGTGGTCGTCGCGGCGGTGCTCAAGCTGACCGGGCTGGCGCCGGCCTGAGCCATGGAGGCCTTGTCGCCTGCCGGGGTGACGGGAGCCCTGCTCGGGCTCGTCATGGGGTGGGTGGACTACAAGATCGCTGGAGGGATCATCGAACGCAAGCTGAGGGAACGGGACGGGATTGCACCGGCATCGGACACGGCCGATGCCGAGCGTCGCATCCGATGGTCCCGCAAGCTTCTTCTGATCGCGACGGTGGGTGTTTTTCCGGTCGTGGGCTATGTCTTCGGCCACATGATCGCAGGTTGACGAGAAGAGAACCCGCCCAACCGGGCAGGCAGAGGAGTTCACGAGCGATGAAGCTCGATCAGGCGGCCAGATCAATCTTGCTGCGGGAGTTCGTGTCGGGGTTCATCCTTGCCATGAAATACTTCTTCAAGCCCAAGGCGACGATCAACTATCCTTTCGAGATCAATTACCGGAGCCCGCGGCTGCGCGGCGAGCATGCCCTGCGCCGCTATCCGAACGGCGAGGAACGCTGCATCGCCTGCAAGCTGTGCGAGGCGATTTGCCCGGCGCAGGCCATCACCATCGAAGCGGGGCCGCGCCGCAACGACGGCACCAGGCGCACCACCCGTTACGACATTGACATGGTGAAGTGCATCTATTGCGGCTACTGCCAGGAAGCCTGCCCGGTCGACGCCATCGTCCAGGGGCCGAGCTACGAGTTCGCCGTCGAGACACGCGAGGAGCTGCTCTATGACAAGCAGAAGCTTCTTGATAACGGCGCCCGCTGGGAGCGGGAGATCGCGCGCAACATGGCGGTGGACGCGCCGTATCGCTAAACCCACGGTGTTGTGCGCGCCCGTTTCCACCCCTATAGACGGCGCGCGCATCCCAGGACCCATGGGCCGGGAACCCGGCTGAAGCAGGACGCATGACGGTCACCGCCGCTTTCTTCTACCTGTTCGCGAGCATCACCATCGCCTCGGCCTTCATGGTCATCGCCGCGCGCAACCCCGTGCATTCGGTGCTGTTCCTGATCCTCGCCTTCGTCAATGCGGCCGGCCTGTTCCTGCTGATGGGCGCCGAGTTCCTGGCGATGATCCTGGTAATCGTCTATGTCGGCGCCGTCGCCGTCCTGTTCCTGTTCGTCGTCATGATGCTCGACGTCGACTTCGCGGAACTGCGCCAGGGCTACCTCCAATACCTGCCGATCGGGGTCCTGATCGGCTGCATCGTGCTGCTCGAGCTGGTCGCCGTGGTCGGCACCTGGGCCATCAGCCCGACCGTCCTGCGCACCCCGTTGACGGCCATCCCGCCGGCCGACCAGGTGTCCAACACCGAGGCGATCGGGCGGGTGCTCTATACGCAGTATTTCTACTTCTTCCAGGCGGCCGGACTGGTCCTCCTCGTGGCCATGATAGGCGCCATCGTGCTGACCTTGCGCGAGCGCCCCGGCGTCAGGCGCCAGGACATCTCCAGGCAGGTCGCGCGCAGCAAGGAAACGGCGGTCGAGCTGCGCAAGGTACCGTTCCGGGAGGGCGTGTGAGCATGGAAATCGGGCTGAACCATTTTCTGGTCGTCGCGGCCGTGCTGTTCACGCTCGGCGTGCTCGGCATCTTCCTCAACCGCAAGAACGTCATCATCATCCTGATGTCGGTCGAGCTGATCCTGCTCTCGGTCAACATCAACCTCGTGGCGTTCTCGACCCATCTTAACGACATCGTCGGCCAGGTGTTTGCGCTTCTCATCCTGACCGTCGCGGCTGCGGAGGCGGCCATCGGCCTCGCCATCCTCGTCGTCTATTTCCGTAACCGCGGCTCGATCGCGGTCGAAGACATCAACATGATGAGGGGCTGACCCCCGGGCCGACATGAACCACTATCACGCCATCGTCTTCCTGCCGCTCGTCGGGTTCCTGATCGCCGGTGCATTCGGCCGCCTGATCGGCGCACGGCCGAGCGAGGTCGTCACGACGGCGCTGCTCTTCCTCTCCTGTGCGCTGTCGTGGGTCGCTTTCGCCCAGGTGGCCCCCGGCACGGGCGAGTCCTTCCGCGTTCCGGTGGCGCAGTGGATCGCGTCAGGCGACCTGACCGCAAGCTGGGCCTTCAAGATCGACACGCTGACCGCGGTTATGCTCGTGGTGGTGACCACCGTCTCGGCGCTCGTGCACCTTTATTCGATCGGCTACATGCACGAGGATCCGCATCGCCCGCGATTCTTCGCCTATCTGTCTCTGTTCACCTTCGCGATGCTGATGCTGGTGACGGCCGACAACCTGGTGCAGATGTTCTTCGGCTGGGAGGGCGTCGGTCTCGCCAGCTACCTCCTGATCGGCTTCTGGTACGAAAAGCCCTCGGCCAACGCCGCCGCCATCAAGGCCTTCATCGTCAACAGGGTCGGCGATTTCGGGTTCGCGCTCGGCATCTTTCTGGTCTTTGTACTGTTCGGCTCCGTCGCTTTCGAGGACATCTTCAGGCGTGTCCCGGAGCTTGCCAATGCCAGCTTCCACTTCCTCGGTCGTGACTGGCACGCGCTGACGCTCGCCTGCCTGTTGTTGTTCATGGGAGCCATGGGCAAGTCGGCGCAGGTGCCGCTGCACACCTGGCTGCCGGACGCCATGGAAGGCCCCACGCCAGTCTCGGCGCTGATCCACGCCGCCACCATGGTGACCGCCGGCGTGTTCATGGTGGCGCGCCTGTCGCCGCTGTTCGAGGCTGCGCCGGCGGCGCAGTCCGTGGTGATCGTGATCGGAGCGTTCACGGCGGTCTTCGCGGCGACCGTCGGTCTCGTCCAGAACGACATCAAGCGCGTGATCGCCTATTCGACCTGCTCCCAGCTCGGCTACATGTTCGTGGGCCTCGGCGTCGGCGCTTACGCCGCCGGCATCTTCCACCTGTTCACGCATGCCTTCTTCAAGGCCCTGCTGTTTCTCGGTGCCGGGTCCGTGATCCACGCCATGCATCACGAGCAGGACATCCGCAACATGGGCGGCCTGGCGCGCTACATCCCGCTCACCACGGCGGCGATGGCGATCGGCACGCTGGCGCTCACCGGATTCCCTGGCTTCGCCGGCTATTTCTCCAAGGATTCGATCATCGAAGCGGCCTTCATGTCCCACCGTCCCGGAGCGGTGTTCGCCTTTCTGGCGACGGTCGTCGCGGTGCTCATGACATCCTTCTATTCCTGGCGCCTGTTCTTCCTGACCTTCACTGGAAGGCCGCGTTGGGCAGGCGTACACGACCATCAGGGACCGGTCCGCGGCGCTCATGAAGGGGCGGCCCACGACACCACCGGCCATGACGTCTCGCCGGCGCCGCATATCCCGCATGAGCATCACGACGCGCATGGGGATCACACGCCGCATGAGAGCCCGCTCACCATACTGATTCCGTTGGCCGTGCTGGCGCTGGGGTCCGTCGTGGCCGGCTTCGCCTTCAAGGAGGCCTTCATCGGCCACGACTACGACGGGTTCTGGAAGGGCGTGCTCGCCGCGGCGCCGGACAACAAGATCATCGAAGAGATTCACCACGTGCCGCCGCTGGTCGCGTGGGCGCCGGCCGTGATGATGCTGCTCGGCTTTGCCGTCGCGTTCTGGTTTTACGTCGCCAACCCAAGGGTGCCGGTCGAGGTCGCGCGGCAGCATTCGTCCCTTTACAGGTTCCTGCTCAACAAGTGGTATTTCGACGAGCTCTTCGACACGATCTTCGTGCGGCCGGCGGTGCGCCTCGGGCGCTTCCTGTGGAAGAAAGGCGACGGCTGGCTTATCGACGGTTTTGGTCCTGACGGCGTCTCGGCGCGCGTCATCGAGGTGACGCGCGGCGTCGTGCGTCTGCAGACCGGCTACGTCTACCATTACGCCTTTGCCATGCTGATCGGGGTGGCGGCGCTGATGACGTGGTACCTCGCCGGAGGGACGCACTGATGCTGGGCTTCGGTGTGCTGTTCGGCCTGCTGATCCTGCCCCTCGTCGGGGCGGCGTTCATCCTGTCACTGCGCGGCGACGGCGAGGCGGTGCGTTCCAATGCGCGCTGGGCCGCGCTCGCGACCACGGTCGCCACCTTTCTGCTGTCGTTGTACGCCTGGCACAAATTCGAGCCGTCCTTGCCGACGTTCCAGCTGCTCGAAAGCCACGCCTGGCTGTCGGAGACCATCCGCTTCAAGCTCGGCGTGGACGGGTTCTCGATGCCGTTCGTGCTGCTGACGACCTTCCTGATGCCGATTGCCATCGCCGCATCGTGGAGGATCGAGCTCCGGGTCAAGGAATACATGGTCGCCTTCCTGGTCCTCGAGACGACCATGATCGGCGTGTTCGTGGCGCTCGACCTGGTGCTGTTCTACCTGTTCTTCGAGGCCGGCCTGATCCCGATGTTCCTGATCATCGGCATCTGGGGCGGCAAGCGACGCGTCTACGCCAGCTTCAAGTTTTTCCTCTACACGCTGCTCGGCTCGGTGCTGATGCTGCTGGCCATCATCGCCATGTACTGGGATGCGGGCACGACCGACATCACGGCGCTGCTGCAGCACAAATTCTCTCCCCGGCTGCAGATCTGGCTGTGGCTGGCCTTCTTTGCCTCCTTCGCCGTGAAGATGCCGATGTGGCCGGTGCACACCTGGCTGCCGGACGCGCATGTCGAGGCGCCGACCGCCGGTTCGGTGATCCTGGCCGCGATCCTCCTCAAGATGGGCGGCTACGGCTTCATCCGCTTCTCGCTGCCGATGTTCCCGGACGCGTCGACCACCTTTGCCCCACTCGTCTATGCGCTGTCGGTGGTTGCGATCGTCTACACCTCGCTGGTCGCGCTGGCGCAGGAGGACATCAAGAAGCTGATCGCCTATTCGTCCGTCGCCCATATGGGCTTCGTGACCATGGGCCTGTTCACGATGACGGCGCAGGGCATCCAAGGGGCCATGTTCCAGATGATCTCGCACGGGCTCGTCTCGGGCGCGCTCTTCCTGTGCGTCGGCGTGATCTACGACCGCATGCATACGCGCGAGATCTCGGCCTATGGCGGGCTTGTGCATCGCATGCCGCTCTACGCCTTCGTGTTCATGGTTTTCACGATGGCCAATGTCGGGCTGCCGGGCACATCCGGCTTCGTCGGCGAGTTCCTGGCGCTGCTCGGCGCGTTCCGCGCCAACCCGACGGTGTCGTTCTTCGCCACGCTGGGGGTGATCCTATCGGCGCCCTACATGCTCTGGCTCTACAGCCGCGTCGTCTACGGCAAGCTGGAGAAGCCTAGTCTGGCGACGATCACCGACCTGAACCGTCGCGAGATTGCGATGTTGGCGCCCCTTGTCGTGCTGGTGATCTACTACGGTGTCCAGCCGACGCCGATCCTGGACAGCTTCGCCGCCTCGACCGATGCGCTGATCAAAGGTTACCAGGCCGCCTTGTCCGCCACCAAGACCGCAGTGCTGCACTGAGCTGACCGCCATGCCCCCCACCTTCAGTCCGGCTTTCCCCGCGCTCCCCGAGATCATCCTGGCCATCGGTGCGCTGATCCTGGTCCTCGTGGGCGCCTATCGCGGCGAGCGCTCGACCGCGCTGGTCAATGCCGGAGCGCTGGCGCTGCTCGTGGTTGCACTCGGCGCGGTGTTCATGCTGCCGGAGGGAAGGGTCACGACTTTCGGCGGCTCGTTCGTGGTCGACGGCTTCGCCAAGTTCATGAAGGCCTTGACCCTGATCGCCTCGGCAAGCGCGATCGTGATGTCGACGGACTTCCTGCGCCGCGAGCGCATCGAGCGGTTCGAGTATCCGATCCTGATCCTGCTCTCCACGATCGGCATGCTGATGCTGATCTCAGCCAACGATCTGATCGCGCTCTATCTCGGTCTCGAGCTGCTCAGCCTGTCGTCATACGTGATCGCGTCGATCGATCGGGACAACGTGCGTTCGACTGAGGCCGGTCTCAAGTATTTCGTACTCGGTGCGCTGTCGTCCGGTATGCTGCTCTACGGCGCCTCGCTGATCTATGGTTTCACGGGCACCGTCTCGTTCAGCGCGATCGCGACCACCCTCCAGGGCAGCGCGGGAACCGGCCTGATTCTCGGTCTCGTCTTTCTCTCCGCCGGCATCGCCTTCAAGATTTCGGCGGTTCCGTTCCATATGTGGACGCCCGACGTCTACGAGGGCGCGCCGACGCCCGTGACGGCGTTCTTCGCAGCCGCCCCCAAGATGGCCGCCATGGCGATGGCGGTGCGTGTGTTCGTCGGCGCCTTCCCGGGAATTGTGCCGCAGTGGCAGCAGATCGTCATCTTCATCGCCATTGCGTCAATGACGCTCGGCTCGTTTGCCGCGATCGGGCAGCGTAACATCAAGCGCCTGATGGCGTATTCCTCGATCGGCAATGTCGGTTATGCGCTGATCGGGCTTGCCGCCGGCACCGCGGAAGGCGTGCAGGGCGTGATCATCTACATGGCGATCTACCTGGCAATGACGCTCGGTGCCTTCGCCTGCATTCTCGCTATGCGCCGCCAGAACGTCATGTTCGAGCAGATCGAAGACCTGTCGGGGCTTGCGCGCACGCATCCGGGGCTCGCCTTCTGCTTCGCGGCGATGCTGTTCTCCCTGGCCGGCATTCCGCCGCTGGCGGGGTTCTTCGCCAAGTTCTACGTGTTTGCGGCGGCCATTCAGGCGGGGCTCGTCACGCTCGCGGTGATCGGCGTCGTGACGAGCGTGGTCGGCGCCTATTACTACGTGCGCATCGTCAAGATCATGTATTTCGACGAGCCCGCTGGCGCGTTCGAACCGATGCCGGCGAGCCTGAAAGCGATACTCGCCGTCACGAGCGCCGTCGTGCTCCTGTTCTGGCTCATGCCGGCGCCTCTCGTGGGAGCCGCGAGCGCGGCAGCCCGCTCGCTGTTCTGACGTGCAACTCCCGCCTGACATCGCCGCCTCCGGCTACCGGCTGATCACGCGCGACGCGACCGATTCCACCAACAGCGACGCCGCCGCGGCGGCGCGGCGCGGCGATCCCGGCGGCCTCTGGGTCGTGGCGCGTGAGCAGCGCACGGGCAGGGGACGGCATGGGCGGAGCTGGAGTTCGCCGCCCGGCAATCTTTACGCGAGCCTGCTCCTGATCAACCCGTGCGAGGCGGCGCTGGCGCCGCAACTCGGCTTCGTGGCTGGGCTGGCTCTGCACGAGGCCGTGGCGACGGAGACCGGCCTCGAGGCGCCGCGCCTTGGGCTGAAATGGCCGAACGACCTCCTGCTCGACGGCGCCAAGGTCGCGGGCGTTCTGCTCGAGGGCCATCATGGCCCCGAGTCGTTCGGCGTCGTGATCGGCTTCGGCGTCAATGTGGTCGCGGCGCCCGACGGGGTGCCATATCCGGCCAGGGCGCTGCGCGAGATCACGAGCGATGTCTCGCCGGAGGCGGTGTTCGCAAGCCTCGCCCGTGCCTTCGTCCGGCATCTCACCGCGTGGCGGGAGGCGCGCCAGCGCAAGGACGAGGAGCCATTCGAAAGCGTGCGCGCACAGTGGCTGGCGCGCGCGGCGGGGCAGGGGAGTGCGGTGACGATCCGGCTTCCGACCGGTGATCGCACCGGCACGTTCAGGGGGGTCGACAGGGCCGGCCGCCTGCAGCTCGAAACCGCCGGCGGCATGGAACTGATCGATGCCGGCGATCTTTACTTTCCTCATCTACATTCAGCCGGCCCGCGGTCGGGCGCATCGGTATCCGGATAGCGTTGATGGCGTCTCCCCAGGACGAGCTTGTCTTCGTTGCGCTCGGCGGGCTGGGCGAGATCGGCATGAATGCCGCGTTGTACGGCTTCGGGCCGGCGCGGCGCCGGCAATGGATCCTGGTCGATTGCGGCATGGGCTTCGCCAGCGAAGAGCATTTGCCGGGCGTCGACGTAATGTATCCCGACCTGAAATTCATCGAGCAGGAGCGCGACAATCTCCTCGGACTTCTGATCACGCATGCACATGAGGATCATATCGGTGCCCTGGCCGAACTCTGGCCGCAGCTCGGCGTCCCGGTCTATGCGACGCGCTTCGCCATCGGTCTCCTGGAGACGCGCCGGCTTGGCGAACCGGGTGCGCCGAAGATCCCTCTCCACGAGGTGGTCCCGGGTCAACGCATCACGCTGGGGCCGTTTTCCATCGACTACGTTCCGGTCGCGCATTCGATTCCCGAATCATACGGGCTCGCGATCCGCACGCCGCACGGGCTCGTCTTGCATACCGGCGACTGGAAGCTCGACGACACGCCGTATCTCGGAAACACGACGGCTGAATCGGTGTTCCGCGCCCTCGGCGACGAAGGGGTATTGGCGCTGGTCGGCGATTCCACCAACGTGGTGCGGGAGGGCCGCTCGCCGAGCGAGAGCGAGGTCGCGGCGCGCCTCGCTCAACTCATCGCCTCCGCCCCCCATCGCGTCGCGGTGACGACCTTCGCGTCGAACGTGGCGCGCCTGAAGGCCGTAGCCGATGCCGCGCGCGCTTGCGGACGCGAGGTGGTCGTTGTCGGCCGCGCCATGGATCGGGTCGTCGAGGTTGCGAGCGAATGCGGCTATCTCGACGGTCTGCCCGAATTCCGCACGCCCGATACCTACGGCTACCTGCCGCGCGACAAGGTCGTGGCGCTTCTCACCGGCTCGCAGGGAGAGCCGCGAGCCGCCCTGGCGCGCGTTGCCGCCGACGAGCATCCGGAAGTGGCGTTGTCGGCGGGCGACTGGGTCATCTTCTCGTCGCGCACGATTCCCGGCAACGAGAAGGAAGTCGGCCAGATCGTCAACACGCTGCTTCGCCGGGGGGTCGAGGTGATCACGGACCGCACCGAGCTGGTGCATGTCTCGGGCCACCCGCGCCGAGCCGAACTCGCCGCCATGTATCGCTGGACGAGGCCGCGCATCGCCGTGCCGGCGCATGGTGAGGAGATGCACCTCGCCGAACATGCCGCTTTCGCCAGGCAACAGGGCGTGCCGGAAGTCGTGAGGGCCCGCAACGGCAGTATCGTGCGCCTGGCGCCCGGCCCCGCCGAAATCATCGACGAGGCGCCGACCGGCCGTCTCTACCGCGACGGCGACATCGTCATCGGCATGGGCGAGCGGGCCCTTCCGGAGCGGCGCAAGCTCGCCTTCACGGGTGTCATCTCGGTCGCCATCGCCGTCGACAGCCGGGGCGAGATCGCCGGCGACCCGGTGATCGAGCTGATGGGCCTGCCAGCGCAGACGCGACGGGGCGAGGCGATGGCCGACATCATTGCCGACGCGGTCTCCGAGGTGCTCGATGGACTGTCCCGGCCCAAACGCCGCGATCCCGAGGCCGTCGAGCAGGCAGTGCATCGCGCTGTCCGCGCGGCCGCCAACGCGGTCTGGGGCAAGAAACCCGCATGCCATGTCCTCGTGATCGAGGTATGAGGGGCGCCGGGAGCATGAAGATGATCGGCCGGTTGAACCACGTCGCCATTGCGGTCAACGACCTCGCCGCGGCCGCCCGCGTCTACCGGGACACGCTCGGCGCGCAGGTTTCGGCGCCCGCGCCACAGCCGGATCACGGCGTGACAGTGGTGTTCATTGAGCTGCCCAATACCAAGATCGAGCTTTTGGAGCCACTCGGCGACGCCTCACCGATTCAGAATTTCCTCGAGAAGAATCCGGGCGGCGGCATCCACCACGTCTGCTATGAGGTGGACGACATCCGGGCGGCCCGGGATCGGCTCGTCCGCAGCGGCGCGCGCGTGCTCGGCTCCGGCGAGCCTCAGATCGGGGCTCATGGCAAGCCGGTGCTGTTCCTGCATCCGAAGGATTTTTGCGGCACGCTGGTCGAGCTCGAGCAGGCGTGACGCGGGCCCTGCAACAGATCGTGGCGCGGGCCGCGAACTCCTTCACCTCGACTGTCGTGGTAGTCCTCGTTCTCTCCGT
>DATBIR010000199.1:0-11132 GCA_036556825.1 Beijerinckiaceae bacterium | reverse complement strand
CATGCGCGCGGTGGCGCGCAAGCCCGATCTCGACATCACCTTCGCGTCCGACCGCCCGGCGCTGATGGGCGACAAGGCGCGCCTGCCGGAGCCGCCGCGCAAGCTCAATGCGCGCGACGTGGCGGTGATCCGCGGCCATTCCGACGCCATGGCGCTGCGGCTCGCCTGCCACGACAACGCCGTGCACCGCCGTCTGTCGCCGGAAGGGCAGGGCGCGCGCGCGGTCTTCGACGCCATGGAGCAGGCGCGCGTCGAGGCGATCGGCGCGCGGCGCATGAGCGGCGTCGCCGACAATCTCGCCGCCATGATCGAGGACCGCTATCACCGCGGCGGCAAATACGAGGAGATCACCGACCGCGCCGACGCGCCCATCGAGGACGCCATCGCGCTCATGGTGCGCGAGCGCCTGACCGGGCGGAAGCCGCCGGACGCCGCCCGCAAGATCGTCGAGCTGTGGCGCGACTTCGTCGAGGATCGCGCCGGCGACGACCTCGACCGCATGCTCAAGAGCCTCGAGGACCAGCGCGCCTTCGGGCGCCTGGCGCGCGAGCTCCTCGCCTCGCTCGACATGGCCGACGACGCGACCCTCGACGAAAGCGACGACACCGGCGAGGACAGCGAGGAGCAGTCGGACGAGCAGCAGAACAGCGAGGGCGAGTCGCAGGAGCAGTCGAAGGGCGAGCGCCCCGAGGTCGAGATGGTGGACGACGCCAGCGACGACCTGGAGGAGGGCGCCACCGAAGCCGACGATGCGCCGTCCGGCGAATTGCCCGACGACGCCGACGAGGCCGATGCCGACGAAGCCTCCGAATCGTGGCGGCCGCCGCCGTCGCGGCTCAACGAGCCGCGCGGGCCCGACTACAAGCCCTTCACCACCAGGTTCGACGAGGTGATCCACGCCGAGGAGCTGTGCGATCCCGACGAGCTGTCGCGCCTGCGCTCCTATCTCGACAAGCAGCTCGCCAACCTGCAGGGCGTCGTCGGCCGCCTCGCCAACCGCCTGCAGCGGCGCCTGCTGGCGCAGCAGAACCGGGCCTGGGAGTTCGACCTCGAGGAAGGCATCCTCGATCCGGCGCGGCTGCCGCGCGTCGTCATCGACCCGTTCCAGGCGCTCTCCTTCAAGCACGAGAAGGACACCGATTTCCGCGACACGGTCGTCACCCTGCTGCTCGACAATTCCGGCTCGATGCGCGGCCGCCCGATCACGGTCGCGGCGACCTGCGCCGACATCCTGGCGCGCACGCTCGAGCGCTGCGGCGTCAAGGTCGAGATCCTCGGTTTCACGACGCGCGCCTGGAAGGGCGGCCAGTCGCGCGAGCAGTGGCTGCAGTCGGGCAAGCCCGCCAATCCGGGCCGCCTCAACGATCTGCGCCACATCGTCTACAAGGCCGCCGACGCGCCGTGGCGCCGGGCGCGCAAGAATCTCGGGCTGATGATGCGCGAGGGCCTGCTCAAGGAGAATATCGACGGCGAGGCGCTCGACTGGGCGCACAAGCGCCTGCTCGGGCGGCCGGAGCAGCGCCGCATCCTGATGGTCATCTCCGACGGCGCGCCGGTCGACGATTCGACCCTGTCGGTCAATGCCGGCAATTATCTCGAGCGGCATCTGCGCTTCATCATCGAGGATATCGAGACGCGCTCGCCGGTCGAGCTGATCGCCATCGGCATCGGCCACGACGTGACGCGCTACTACCGGCGCGCCGTCACGATCGTCGACGCCGAGGAGCTCGGCGGCGTGATGACCGAAAAGCTCGCCGAGCTGTTCGAGGAGAAGCATGGTGCGCCGGCGCGCACGCGGCAGCCGCGTCACGCCGGGGCGCGCGCTTGAGGTGGAACGTATTTTCCGGCGAGGTGGCCCCGCTTCGCCGACGTAAATGCGTCGCGGAAGACGGGGGCCGATGCCACGGCGCGATCGGCCCGACTCGTCGCGCTCTTCTGATCGGCGGATTGACGCTTGCCGGCGGCGCCGCATCGGCGCGCGCGCGCCCGGCGGCGCTTCCCGGGCCGGTCCGGATCGAGGTCACGGCGACCCCGATCGAGCGTTTCTCGGTGTCGGAGCAGCGTCAGAAAGTCGGCCTGCTCACCTTCCGCTCCGGCCTCGAATTGCGCGCCGACGAGGCCGGCTTCGGCGGCTTCTCGGGCCTCTGGCGCTCGCCCGGCGGCGAGCAGCTCGTCGCGCTCAGCGACCGCTCGAACTGGCTGACGGCCCGGGTGGAGTCGAGCGACGGCCGCCTCGCGCGCCTCGCCGATGCGGTGCTCGCGCCCGTGCTCGGCAGGGACGGCCGTCCGCTCCGGCGCACGCGTTCCTACGACACCGAAGCGCTTGCCATCGCCGACGGCGCCGCCTTCGTCGGCATCGAGCGCAGCCACGAGGTGATGCGCTTCGCCTGGGGCAAGGACGGCGTGCGGGCGCGCGGCCAGCCGCTGCCGGTCCCGGCGGAAGCCAGGGATTTCCCGCGCAATCGGGGTTTCGAGGCGATCGGCGTGGCGCCGGCAAAGAGCCCGCTCGCCGGCGCCGTGATCGTGATCGCCGAGCGGGCGCGCGACGAGACCAACGCGCCGACGCGCGGCTTCATCCTGGGCGGGCCGCGGCCCGGCGCCTTCGACGTGGCGCGCTCGGGCGAATACGACATCACCGACCTGGCCTTCCTGGCGAGCGGCGAGATGCTGCTGCTCGAGCGGCGCTTCTCCCTGCTGCGCGGGCCGGGGGCGCGCCTGCGCCGCATCGCCGCGAACGCCATTCAGCCCGGCGCGCTGGTCGACGGCCCGGTGATCTTCGAGGCCGACGCCGGCCACCAGATCGACAACATGGAAGGCCTCGCCGTGCACCGCGGCGGACGCGGCGAGACCGTCGTGACGATGATCTCGGACAACAATTTTTCGTCGATGCAGCGCACGCTGCTGCTCGAGTTCACGCTGGAAGGGTAACCCTCTCCCCGCTTGCGGGGAGAGGGAAATCAGCCGGCCTGCTTCTTCTCGATCTCGCGCTTGATGGCGAGGGCGCCGCGCGACAGCTCGGCGTCGCGGGCCTTGGCCAGGAAGGCGTCGAGGCCGCCGCGATGCTCGACCGAGCGCAGGGCGTTGGCCGAGATGCGCAAGCGCACGGAGCGGCCGAGGGACTCCGACTGCAGCGTGACGTTGCACAGATTCGGCAGGAACTTGCGCTTGGTCTTGCGATTCGAGTGGCTGACGAGATGGCCGCTGAGCACGGCCTTGCCGGTTAATTCACAACGGCGCGACATGATGCAGATCCTGTTCGTCGTTCGTCACGGCCTTCGCCTTGGCGAAATCGCGGAGGGCGCGATTGCGCGGCGGCCGGACGCTAATCCTTCGGAAGTGGCGAGCCTATACGGGAGAATTGGTCACTTCGTCAAGGATTCCGGCGTATCCGGCGCGTTTCCCCGGGCCGCGTCACGATTCCACCCGATTCGGGCGGAAGAAGCCGGACCTTAAGCATTTTCCGGTAGGGTCCTGCGTCCGGGGAAAATGCGCTGCAAGGCCGCGCTCGCGCGCGTGGGCATGGCCCCTGATGGAGACCCGCTGCAATGCGGCAGTTGAGGATTTTGCCGTTCGCCGCCGCAGCCCTGGCCGCGTGCCTCGCGGCCGCGCCGGGCCGGGCCGCCACGCTCCAGGTCGAATACGAGATCTCCCTGTCCGGCTTCTCGGTCGGCAGCGCCGACGCCACCGCCAGCCTGAACGGCGACCGCTACAGCATGCAGATCCAGGCCCGCCTGACGGGCCTCGCCGGCGCCATCACGGGCGGGCGCCTGGGGGCCAGCGCCAGCGGCTCCGTGTCGACCGCCAAGCCCCTGCCGAGCGCCTACGCGGTCACCTCGCAGAGCGCCACCGAGCAGCGCACCGTGCGCCTCGGCATGGCCCGCGGCAACGTGGCGTCGGTCGACATCGCGCCGCCGATCGAGGACCGCGGCGGCGAGCGCGTGCCGATCAGGGAACTGCACAAGCGCGGCGTGATCGACCCGGTCAGCGCCCTGCTGATGCCCTTCTACGGGCGCGGCGAGGCGGCCGACCCGGCCGCCTGCAACCGCACCCTGCCGGTCTTCGACGGCGCCGCCCGTTTCGATATCGTCCTGAGCTACGCCGAGACGCGCGTCGTCGACCGGCCCGGCTATGCCGGCCCCGTGGTGATCTGCAACGCCCGCTACGTGCCGATCGCCGGCCACCGTCCCGACCGCCCGGGGACCCGCTTCATGCAGGAGAACCAGGAGATCTCGGTGTGGCTGGCGCCGGTCGAGGGCACCCGTATCCTCGTGCCGATGCGCATCACGGTGAAAACCATGATGGGCGTGACCGTCATCGACGCCCAGCGCTGGACGCAGGAGCGCGACGCGCGCCCGATCCCGGCCGCCGCCCGCCGCCGCGGCAAGGCCGCGCGGCTGTGAAACCTCGCCCCGAAGGGGAGAGCATCTGTGTTGCTCGTCAAGCCGGCTGTGACGGCTGAGACTGCCACAGCCGATCTTGGGCGATGAGGGTATTGGCGAGCACGGCGAGCTTTCGGGCGATCGCCGTGAACACGACCTTGGTAGGCTTATTGGCAGCTCTGTGCCGTTCGTAGAAGGCCTTCAAATCGGCATTGCAGCGTGCGGCGCTTACGGCGGCCAAGTAGAGGACGTTGCGCACGCTCGCGCGGCCGCCACCGATGGTGCGGATGCCTTTGTGCTCACCGGACTCGTTCGCTACCGGAGCAAGCCCTGTAAGGCTCCCGATCTGCTTGGCCGTGCAATCGCCAAGCTCTGCCAATCGGGCGATCAGGGTGGTCGCGACGACAGGCCCGAAGCCGGGGATGGAGACCAGGATGGCATAGCGCCTGGCCAGTTCTTGGTCGGCTTGGACGCGGCTCAGGATCTCACTCTCCAGCGCCTTGATGTCGTGGCCAAGGCGGGCGATGCGGCGGGCGAGCTGGCGCTGCAGGAAGCTGGTCTCGGCCGCGGCCAACTGGTTCCTGAGCATGGTCTCCTCGGCGACCGCGCTCTCGCGTGCCGCAACCAGTTCGCTGAGCTCCTCCATGGCCACCGGTGCCAACGGGCGCACCGGAACGGCCATGACGGCCGCGAACAACGCCAGCACGCGGGCATCCAGGCGATCGGTCTTGGCCAAGATGCCTTGTGCCTTGGCGAACATGCGCACACGGAACGGATCGACGATGGCCACCGCAATGCCGGACGCATGCAGGCTTCGGCAGACGCATCGATGCCACTTACCGGTGGCCTCGACGACGACGAGGCTGGTGTCGAACGTCGCCAGCCAGCGCTTGAGCTTGCGCATTCCAGGTGCCGTATTGGGCACCCGCAAAGACGCCTGCGCGGGCACGACATGCGCATCGAGCCAGTTTTTGCAAACGTCGATTCCTACGCTAGATTTAACCTTGGTCTCTTGTGTGAGCGCTTCCTGACCTTGCATGCGGGACGTGCTCCCATTCATCTGTTCAGGACAAGGGCCAAGGACGACGCGGATCCTACTCTCCCACGGTGCCAGCCACCCAGGTCGATACGATCCCGCGACGCCCGCTTCGGGGCCGGTGGCCACCGGCCCCGAAGCACCTCTCAGCTTGCACTGAGTCGGCTCCAGAACATGCAAGGGTCGAGTCCGCGGCAGCGGACCGGGGTGAGGGCAGGACGCTGCCACGTTAAGCCGAGCCTTGCCGCAGCGCCTCGCCAATACGCCGCAACACCTGAGCAAGCTCGTCACGTACCTCCTCGTTCTTCACGCGCATCACAGTGAAGCCCATCCCCTCGAGAATCCGGGTGCGTTCTGTATCGTAATCGATCTCCCACGCATGCTGCCGGCCGTCGACCTCGACGATCAGCCTCGCGTTAATGCAGATGAAGTCCACGACGTAACCACCGATCGGGACCTGGCGACGGAACTTGAAGCGATCGAGCCGTCCCCCTCGCAGCTGTCGCCACAGCATGTCTTCCGCCAAGGTTTGCCGGCGGCGCAAGGCGCGGGCGAAGGTCCGGGCTTCGGACGTCATCGAACTCGACCGTAACGTGCCCTGCGGCACCGTCCATCCCTCACCCCGGTCGCGCCTTTGGCGCGACTCGGCCCTCTCCCATTCGGGAGAGGGAGTATTTTCGCTACCCCCGGCCGACGAAGGGCATCTTGGTGGCCATCACCGTCATGAACTGCACGTTCGCCTCGAGCGGCAGGCTGGCCATGTGCAGCACGGCATTGGCGACGTGCTTCACGTCCATGCGCGGCTCCGCCGCCGTGGTGCCGTTGGCCTGCAGGACGCCCGACGTCATGCGCTCGGTCATCTCCGTGGCGGCGTTGCCGATGTCGATCTGGCCGCAGGCGATGTCGAAGGCGCGGCCGTCGAGCGAGGTGGACTTGGTCAGCCCGGTGATGGCGTGCTTGGTCGCCGTATAGGGCGCCGAATTCGGCCGCGGCGCATGCGCCGAGATCGAGCCGTTGTTGATGATGCGGCCGCCGCGCGGATCCTGGTTCTTCATCATGCGCACGGCCTCCTGCGTGCACAGGAAGGCGCCGGTGAGATTGGCGTCGACCACCGCCTTCCACTGCTCGTAGGTCAGCTCCTCGATCGGCACCGGCGGAGTGCCGGAGCCGGCGTTGTTGAACAACAGGTCGAGCCGGCCGAAGGCTTCCCTGGTTTTGGCGAACAGCGCCTTGACCGAGGCGGGATCGCCGACGTCGGTCGGCACGGCGAGGCCCTTGGCGCCGGACGCCTCGCCCTGGCGCGCCGTTGCCTCCAGCGCCTCCTTGCGGCGCCCGGCAAGCACCACGTCGTAGCCGTTGTCCATCAGGACCAGCGCGACGGCCCTGCCGATGCCGCTGCCTGCGCCCGTGACGAGAGCGATCTTGCGTTGCGAAGCCATGTTGGAACTCCCCCGGGCGGTTATGCCGCAAAGAACGACAGCGCCGCCGCGCGGTCAAGCGATGGTCCGCTGTCCGCGTCGCCGAATATGCCCAAGGTCAGCGCAGGAGGTCAGCGCAGGTCGGGCGTCGTCTCGAACAGCCGCTGGTGCTCGAGGATGGCGTAGCGGTCGGTCATGCCGGCGATGTAGTCGCCGACCCGGCGGGCGACCCTCCCGGCATCGGCGCCGGCAAGGCCGCTGTGCCACTCGTCCGGCATGGCTTGCGGCTCGGCCATGAAGCGCGCGAACAGGTCGCGCACGATGCGGTCGGCCTCGGCGCGCACCCCGACCAGGCGCGGGTGGCGATACATGTGCGGATGCAGGAAGGCTTTGATCGCGGCATCCGACTCGACGAAGAAGGCCGAGAAGCCGACCACGGGCGCGCCGGCGCCGCGGATGTCGTCGGCGTGACCGGGCGCGAGCGCGGCCAGGCGGCGCTCGCTCTCCAGCACCGCATCCTCGACGAAGCGGGTGATCACCCGCCGCACCAGCTCATGGATGCGCCGCGACAGCTCGAGCCCGGGATGGCGCTCGTCGACCTCGCGCAGCAGCTCGGCCAGGAACGGGACTTCCATGAGTTCGTCGATGCGGAACAGTCCGGCGCGCAGGCCGTCGTCGATGTCGTGGGCGTTGTAGGCGATATCGTCGGCGATGGCGGCGGCCTGGGCTTCGGCGCTGGCATAGCTGGCGAGCCGCAGGTCCTGCACCGCATTGTGCTCGAGGATCGGCGCCGGCACCCCGCGCGCCTGGTAGCGCCCCGCCGGCCGGCCCTCCGGCCCGAGCAGCGGGCCGTTGTGCTTGACGAGGCCCTCGAGGGTCTCCCAGGTCAGGTTGAGACCGTCATAGGCGGCATAGCGGCGTTCGAGGCGCGTGACGATGCGCAAAGCCTGGGCGTTGTGGTCGAAGCCGCCGATATCCGCCATGCAGGCGTCGAGGGCGTCCTCGCCGGTATGGCCGAAGGGCGTGTGGCCGAGGTCGTGCGACAGGGCCAGGGACTCCGCCAGGTCCTCGTCGAGCCCGAGCGAGCGGGCCAGGGCGCGGCCGATCTGGCTCACCTCGATGGTATGGGTCAACCGGGTCCGGTAATGGTCGCCCTCGTGATAGACGAAGACCTGGGTCTTGTGCTTCAGGCGCCGGAAAGCCGAGGAATGGATGATTCGGTCGCGGTCGCGCTGGAATTCGCTGCGCGTCGGCGAGGCCGTCTCCGCATGGATCCGGCCGCGGCTTGCCGCCGGATCACAGGCGTAGGACGCTCTCCATCGCTCGCCGAATGGCCGCACGCGCTGCTCCGGTTGAAGCGGGGACGCGCCGGGCTTACCTGTAAGCAGAAGGACTTGGCAAGACGGACTTGGCAAGACGGACTTGGCAAGAAGGACTTGGCAAGAAGGACTTTGGCAAGTTGAACGCGCCGATGAGCGATATCATTCTGACGGAACGCGCCGCGCACCGCATCAAGGAGATCATGGGCGGCGAGCCCTCCGGGTCGATGCTGCGGGTCAGCGTCAATGGCGGCGGCTGCTCGGGATTCCAGTATGCGTTCGACATCGAGCGGACGCGGCAGGCCGACGACACCGTCGTCGAACGGGACGGCGTCACGGTCCTGATCGACGAAATGTCACGGCAATACATGCAGGGCGCCACGATCGATTTCGTCGACGACCTGATGGGTCAATCCTTCAAGATCGAAAACCCGCTCGCCACCGCCTCCTGCGGCTGCGGCACGTCCTTCTCCATCTAGGCTCGGATCGATTCGATTGAAGCGATCCTGCCCGGTTCCCTTTCTGCCGCATGATCCCGGATCGCGTCCGGGACAAGCCTGTTTCGGCAAAGCTGTGCACCACCCGGATCAAGTCCGGGACAGGCTTCGGCCGGATCATGCTGCAGCGGACCTCCGCATTTCCTGAAGAACCGCGTGCACGCGGCGGTGGCGTGTCGTAACGTGCCCCGTCACGAGAGAGAGACTCCATGGTCAAGGCATGTTCGCGCGGTCTGCGCCGCGCCGGTTTCGGTTTGTTGTGCGCGTCCGCGTGTCTCGCCAGCGGCATTGAATGGTCCGCGCCGTCATTCGGCCCCGGGCCGGCCGTGCGGGCGATCTCGCTCGGCGTCGCGTCGGCGCAAGTCCAGTCTTTCGAAGAGGGCATGAAGCGCGCGACGGCTGGCCTCGGCCGGTCCGACAGCGTCACGCTGGAGAACCTCGTCTTCAATCTCGGCCCCCTGACCTACCGGCTGCCGAAGGTCGAGCTCTCCGGTGCGAGCCTCTCGCAGGCCGACCTGACGGCGCTGCTCGCGCCGGCCTCGAGCGAGCCTGCGGCCGCGCGCCTCGCCCGCCTCTCCGCGCGCGAGGCGAGGATTCCCGAGCTGAGGATCGAGCAGTCGTGGGCCGGCTTTCGCGGGGTCGCGGTCTATCGTGACCTCGTCGCCCGCGACATCGTCAACGGCCGCATCGGGTCGCTGGCCAGTCCGAGCGCAACGCTCGAGGCCACCGCCGAGAATCTCGGCACGATCAAGGCCACGTCCGGGCGGGCCACCCTCGAGGGGCTCGATCTCGCCCATACCGCCGCCGTGTTCGGCGGGACGACCGGGGCTGCACAGGCCGAGTTGAAGACCCTTTACGGCGCGTTCGCGATGGACGCCTTCGCCATGACGGGCCCGCAGGGCTTCGACCTGCGGGTCTCCCGCATCACCGGCAGCGGCGTCAAGGCACGCCCCGTCGGCCAAGCGTGGAACACGTATCTGACGCTGGTGAGCCAGCAGCCGGATCTGGAGAAGCTGGCGCCGGCCGACCGCGCCCGCCTGTTCACCGCCATGGCCGATCTTTACGAGGGTGTCGAGGTCGGCGCCATGGAAGCGACCGGACTCGAATTCCGCAACCCGGGTCCGAAGGAGCAGGCAACCGGACGCGTTGCGCGCATCGCCTTCACCGGAGAGAACGCAACCCGGCCCGCCGACATGCGCGCCGAAGGCATGGACATCGAAACGAACGAGGGCAAGGTCCGGATCGCAAGCCTCGCCTCCACCGGCTTTTCCTACAAGGACACCATCAAAGGCCTGAGGAGCCTCGGCGAGAAACCGCTCGACAAGCTCGAAGCGGCCGAGCTGCGCCGCCTGATCCCGACCTTCGGCACGATCCGGCTCGCCGGCCTCGACATCGTTCCCAACGGCAACGGGAAGCTGCCGGGCACGCAAAAGATCCGTCTCGGCATCAAGGACATGGAGATCACCGCCGACAAGCCGCTCAACGGCATTCCGACCAATGTGCGCGTCGCCCTCGACCACATGACCTTCGAGCTGCCGCCCGACACCAACGAGGACGGGTTCAAGGAGCTGCTGGCCATGGGCTACAAGGCCCTCGACGTGTCCCTGGCGACGGCGGCGAGCTGGAACGAGCCGGGCAGCGAGATCGTCCTGCGCGAGGTTTCGGTGCGCGGCACCGACATGGGCAGCGCCCTGCTGCGCGGGGTGATCGGCAATGTCGGCAAGGAGGTGTTCGACGTCGATCCCGCCGTCGCCATGGTGGCCGTGATCGGGGCGACGGCGCGCAACCTCGAGCTCAGGGTCGAGAATAACGGTCTGTTCGAACGCCTGCTCGCGCAGCAGGCGAAAAAACAGGGCAAGTCGGCCGAGGATCTGCGCCGCGAATACGGCGTCGCGGCTGCGGCCGTCATCCCGGCCCTGCTGGGCAACTCGCCGAATGCCAAGTCGCTCGGGCAGGCGATCGGACGCTTCGTCGCCAAGCCGGGCCGCCTGACCATCTCGGCGCGGACCAAGGACCCGGCCGGCATCGGCTTTTCCGATGTCGCCGTGTCTCCCGATCCGGCGGCCATCCTCGACAAGCTCGAGATCACCGCGACGGTGGAGTGATCACGTCGGGCGCGAAGCACGCGTGCTTAACGCGAAGCGCCCGACCTCTCCGGCTGGCGGAGAGGTGACGCGTCACGGGCCCGTCTGCGCCTCGACGACCGCGACAGCAGTCAGGTTGACGATGCCGCGCGCCGTCACCGATGGCGTCAGGACGTGCGCGGGCCTGGCCGGCCCGATCAGGATCGGCCCCACGGGAAGCGCGTCGGTCGCGACCTTGATGAACTGGAAGGCGATGTTGGCGGCGTCCAGGTTTGGCATGATCAGCACATTCGCCTCGCCCTTGAGGCGCGAGCCCGGATAAACCCGGTCGCGGATCAGCTCGGACAAGGCCGTATCGGCGGCCATCTCGCCATCGACCTCGAGATCCGGCGCCCGCTC
>DATBIR010000198.1:0-61510 GCA_036556825.1 Beijerinckiaceae bacterium | reverse complement strand
AACGAGGACGAACAGCACGAGGCAAAGCGCGACCGCGAAGATCGCGTTCTCGGGTTTGAACAGGAGCTGGACCATCGGGGGCGCGGCTCCGCGCTCAATCGGTCCGGGCCGCCTTGGCCTTCACGGCCGCAAGCCTTTCCTGGACACGGTTCTGCTGGGTCAGCCGCTCGAGCTCCTGCAGGTTGACGCCGCTCGACAGGTCGCCGCGCGACGAGGCCGGGAGCCCCGTCTGCCTGGTCAGGACCCGATCGAAGGCGGCGCGCGCCCGATCCGCCGAGATGGCGGCGCCGTGCTCGGCCGGCGCGGCGGGCTCCGCCCCCTGCAGGCCGGTCGCCGGCTGGCGGCGGCTGTCGCGGAAGGCCTGGAGCTCGCCTTGCATCTCGCGCTTGCGCGCCTGGAGCGCAGCGATATAGCCGCCGAGTTCGCGCTCGCGCTCGGCAGCGTCGGTGATGGAGCGCTCGAGCACCGGGAACTGCGCCTCGAGATCGAGCTGCGCGGCGATGGCGGTCTCGGCAAGCTCGTCGCGTTTGTTGGCGACGGCGATCTCGATCTGCGCCGAAAGCTCCTCGTGGCGGCCGTTCTTCTCGGCGAGGCGGCGGGTGGCGAGGTGCTTGTTGGCGATGATGCGCCCAAGCTCCGCCCGGATGTCGTCGATCGCCTCGTCGACCTCGCGGATCGCCTGTTCCATGACGGCCTCGGGGGCCATGCTCTCGAACGCGTCGACCATGGCGTTCATGCCACCGCTGACCAGGCGGGCGACCCGCCGGCTCATGCTCTCGGACATCACTGACCCTCCTGCTTGATCACATTGTTCGATATGATTTGCGCCAGTTCAACGAGCCGCGCCGATCGCTTGGCGATGACCAACGGATCATAGCACGGCGCCTCGCGCGTGACGCCGAGCCTCAGGAAGGCTTCGGCCAGCCTGACGACGCGGTCGGCCACGCCCTGCTCGAACTCCCTCAGGGCCTCGGTCCCGGCCCGCTCCAGCCGCCCGTCGCGCCCGGCGAGGGCGAAGAAGACAGCCGCCTCCAGCGCCCATTCCGCAAAGCCGGCGATGAGCTCCGACGTTTCGCCCGTTTCCGCTTCCTTCTTCCGCCAGCCGCGCAGGGTCGGACGAAAGGCTTCCTCGAACAGATCGCGGAGCTGGTTAGGATCGCCGGATCTCGCCTCGCGCTCGCGGGCGATCTGGATCAGCTTTCGCACCTTGTCGCTGTGCGTCACCGCATCGTCCATGCTGAGACGAGCAATGAAATCCGCGTCGGAACTCGTAATCCTGACGCTCAGAGGGACGGTCTTCTCGGCCATTTGCACACCCGAGCCAACGTTAACTTTTGTAATACGAACGTCATACAAATGTCAACGGCCATTCGTGCGGCATGTCGGCCGACTATGTTATCGATCCTCAATAAGAGATGTGTCTGGGCGCACGGCCGCCCGGCTCCGGAGCGGCACACAAGCTCGCCTGGAACGCGGTGCTGCGCGTTGCGTCAACGGCGATGATGCGACGTAGAAGTCGCGCAGACGCTTCCCTCCCGCCGCGCTCGCGTGCGAGTCGACCATTGATGCGGCGCTCAGCGCCTTCGATGCCGAGCGCCTCCCTGTCAAAGGGCGTGCCCGCCGCCATCGACGTGATCCGCGGCGCGATGTGATCTCCTGTCTTCAAAGTCGCCTCGCGCCCCTTCCTCGAAAATAACGGCCCACATGTCCGCTTTGGCGACGCTGGCCAGAGCAGCTGAATGGCAGCGGTGCTGACGCTTCGGATCAGTCCAACCCTTGGATTCGATCTGACGGGTATTTGGCCCATCATAAAGCAATTGCGTTCAGCACGGGCACGGTCTTTCACTGGAGCCGCTGGAGCCGGGTGATCGCGTCAGTTGCTCGGCGGCTAGAGCTGATTCCACTCACGCAAGTCGGGTGTTCCCGACTTGCGCTTTGATGCGGATTTCGGGCAGGCCCGAGATCCGTTGGAATCAGCTCTAGCCTTTCGAAAGACGCATTTTCTTCGGCGAACAGGCCCCACCCCGGATCGAGTCCGGGGCAGGCATTCGCCGGATGCCCTAGTTGATTGTCGAGACCACGATGCCCGAGAGACGCGGTGGCGAACATCCTTGAAGCCGGGCAGACCCGCGTGGGTCGGCTGCTCGTCGCCGTCACCACGGTCGGGTGGGGACTTGGCTGGTCGATGATGAAGATCGTGATGAACGACTGGCCGCCGCTTTTTGCTCGCGGCATCGCCGGACTCATCGCTGCCACGGGCCTTGCCGTCATCGCCGTTGCACGGGGCGAAAACCTCGTTCCACCCCGCGCCCTGTTCGGACCGCTGGTCCTGGGCGCCGCGAGCAACGTATTCGCCTGGATGGGCTTCACATCGCTGTCTCTCCTCTGGCTGCATGTCTCCGAGGCCGCGTTGCTGACCTTCACCATGCCGATCTGGGCGACGCTGCTCGCATGGCCCGTCCTCGGCGAGCGGCCGACACTGCGCACCGTGGTCGCCCTGTGCCTCGGCATCGCCGGGCTGCTCTTGCTCATGAGCGGAAACCTGGAAGGCGGGATCAACAAGCTTCCAGGCGTCATGCTCGCCCTTGCAGCCGCCCTCCTGTTCGCCTGGGGCTCGGTCACCTCGCGAGGGGCTATTCCGCTGGCGCAAATCGTTCTCACGACGTGGCTGATCGGTCTCGGTTCTTCGGCGATGGTCGTCGCAGCGTTGATGATCGAGACGCCAGCCCTGGCATCGCTTACGCCGGCCGGCATGGGGGCCCTCGCCTATCTGGCGATCGGGCCCATGGCGCTCTGCTACCTGACCTGGTTCGGTGCCATCAAGCGCCTTCCAACCGCGACGGCGTCAACCGGGCTCCTGCTGGTCCCGATCATCGGCACGCTCTCCGCGGCAGTCATCCTCGGCGAGCCCCTTGGCATGCGCGAAATCCTGGCTTTTGCGTTGACGCTCGGGGGAGTAGCGCTCGAACTGCGGCGCCCTGTATGACATTCCTTGTCGGAAGGCGCCGTTCACACCACGCCGATTGTCCGAAGCCGCGCAATCTCTCCGGGAGCAAAGCCGAGTTGGCCGAGGACGCTGTCCGTGTCGGCCCCGAGCTGCGGCGCTGCGGTGCACCGCAACTCCTCGCCCGGACAACTGACCGGTGGGGCAAGAACGCGGATTTCGCCCGCTTTCGGATGGGGCACGGAGACCACGCGGCCCCCCTCGCGCACGAAGGGATTGTCGAGCGCCGCAGCCACGTCATGCACCGGCGCTGCGGGAACCTGCCCGGCAAAGCGCTCCAGCCACTCCGACGTCGTACGTTCCGAGAGAACGGCGTCGAGCTCCTCGGTCAGCAGCGCGCGATTGGCGAGGCGAGCCTCGAAATTCTTGTATTCGGGGCGCTCCGCCCAGTCCGGCCTGCCGATACGCTCGCACAGGATAGGCCAGAACTTCTCCTTGTTGCACATGATGAAGATGTACCCGTCACCGGTCCGATAGAGCTGGCTCGGCGTGAGCGAGGGATGGCTCGAGCGCGGCGCCCGGCCCTGGTTGACCCCTGCGTTGAGGTACCAAACGGCGAGATAGGCGAGATTCTGCAATGCGCCGTCGAAAAGCGAGACGTCGAGGTCGCGCCCGACGCCCGTGGCGCGGGCCGAGAGGACACCCGCGACGAGCGCGTAAGCCGCGTAGAGACCAGCCATGTAATCGACGATGGAGAGCCCGCAACGTGCCGGCGGGCCTTCGGGCTCGCCCGTGAGTGCGAGATAACCAGCCTCGGCCTGCATGAGGTAGTCGTAGCCCGGCCAGGCCTTGCGGGAGCCGTCGCGGCCGTAAGCCGACAGGTGCACGCAAACGATGTCCGGCTTCACGTCCGAAAGCTGGGCGTAGGTCGTGCCGAGCCGCTCGGACTGGTCGCCGCGCAGATTGTCGAACACCGCGTCCGCCGAGCGCACGAGTTCGCGGAACACGCCCCTCGCCTCGGGATGCTTCATATCGAGCGTGACGCTGCGTTTGTTGCGGTTGAACGCCTGGAAGAAGTGACTGTCGCCCGGCCCGAAGAAATGTGGCCCGATGGAGCGTCCGACGTCTCCGCCCTCGGCCGGGTTCTCGATCTTGATGACCTCGGCGCCGAGATCGCCGAGCAGCATGCTGCCGAACGGTCCGGCGCCGTATTGTTCCACGGCGATGACGCGCACACCGGCGAGAGGAAGCATCCGGGTACCCTCCTGTGGTCGCCGCGAGGAGCGCTTGCGTCAGCGGCTCCGAGGCGTTCTTACCTTCATATCGGCGCGCGCAGGCCGATCAAGACGCGGGCCCGGATTCTCCTCGTCCCCTGGCTTGACGTCGCCGCAGGCTCGCTTCTTTAGTCGGACAGCTTAGATGCTTACGTCCTAAGTCATCAGCCGAGGACCACAATGGCCGGGAACGTGAAAGAGGTCGCCGCAAACCGCTACCGCGAGACCTTTGGGCGGTTCTATGAGGACTTCACAGTTGGCGACACGTACGAGCATCGTCCCGGGCGCACCATCACGCAGAGCGACAACATCTGGTTCACGCTCCTCACCATGAACACGCACCCGCTGCATTTCGACGAGGAATACGCGAAGCATTCCGAGTTCGGCCGCTGCATCGTGGCATCTCCGTTCACGGTCGCGCTGATGGTCGGCATGAGCGTCTCCGACGTGAGCCAGAAGGCGATCGCCAATCTCGGCTGGACCGATATCAAGATGGTCCATCCGCTCTTCGCGGGCGACACGCTTTATGCGGAGAGCGAAGTTCTGGCAAAGCGCGAATCGAGGTCGCGGCCCGATGCCGGAATCGTCACGGTGCGTACGACAGGCAAGAACCAGGAAGGAACGGTCGTGTGCACTTTCGAGCGGACGGTCCTGGTTCAGCGCCGCGGTCATATGCAGGACGAAAACGCCAACTACTGACAGCTCCAGGAGGATGCGATGACAGCCGCCGCGGCCCGACGCCGCCCCGAGACGTCACCCGAAGACGAGGCTGAGATTCTTGGTACGATCGATCGGTGGCTCGATCGTGACGTGCGCCCGCATGTGCAGGCGCTTGAGCACGACGACATCTATCCGGCAGAGATGGTCGAGCAAATGAAGGAACTCGGCCTGTTCGGCGCCAGCATCGGCCAGGACTACGGCGGACTTGGCCTCTCGGCCACGACCTACGCCAGGATCGTGCAGCGCGTGTCCGAGGTGTGGATGTCGCTGTCGGGCATCTTCAACTCGCACCTCATCATGGCGGCTTGCATCGAGCGCAACGGCACCGAAGAGCAGAAGCGACGTTTCCTGCCGCGCCTTGCCACGGGTGAACTGCGCGGCGGCCTGGCCCTGACCGAGCCTGATTGCGGCACGGACCTCCAGGCGATCCGCACCCGCGCCGTGCGCGAGGGCAACTCCGCTTACGTGGTCAACGGCACAAAGACGTGGATCTCGAACGGCATTCACGGCCAGGCTTTCGCCGTCCTGGTCAAGACGGATCCGCAAGCCGAGCCGAGGCATCGGGGGATGAGCCTGTTCATCGCCGAGAAGGGTCCGGGCTTTCGCGCCTCGCGCAAGCTCGAAAAGCTCGGCTACAAGGGCATCGACTCCGCCGAGCTGATTTTCGAGGACCACCGCGTCCCCGCGGAAAACCTGATCGGCGAGGAAGGCCGCGGATTGCAAGTGGCGCTCGGCGGGCTCGAACTCGGGCGCATCAACGTCGCCGCCCGCGGCTGCGGCCTCGCCAAGGCCGCTCTCGACGAATCTGTGCGCTACGCGCAGTTGCGCAAGACGTTCGGCAAGCCGATCGCGCAGCATCAGGCGATTCAATTGAAGCTGGCCGAGATGGCGACGCGGACCGAGGCGGCAATCGCCCTTACCTATAACGCCGCGCGCGCCTACGACGAGGGACGGCGCTGCGACATGGAGGCGGGAATGGCCAAATACGTGGCCTCCGAGGCCGCCATCGAGAACTCCCTCGAGGCCATGCGCATTCACGGGGCCTACGGCTATTCCAAGGAATTCAACGTCGAACGCTACTACCGCGACGCGCCGCTCCTCGTCATCGGCGAAGGCACGAACGAGCTGCAGAAGATCATCATCGCCCGTCAGCTCATCGAGCGGAACCCGGTTTAGGTTGCGAACAGTCGCTGCGATGCCAGGCGAGCGCCATCCCGGAGACTGCGCAGCTTCGCCCAGACGACGTCCTCCGCGACCCGTCCCCAGCCGGCCGAGGTGTCGAAGCCGCAATCCGTCCCCGCCAGCACGCGGGACGGATCGCCGATCACGGCGGCAACCCTTTCAATGCGATCGGAGACCACCTCCGGATGCTCGACGATGTTCGTCAGCGGATCGATCACGCCGGCAACGAGGATCTGGTCGTCGTCGAGAGGCATGCGTTCAAAGCAGCGGAATTCGTGGGCATGGCGCGGGTTGGCGAACGGAAGCACGAAGCCGCCGACCTTCGCCTGCCGCACCACCGGCAGGATGTCCTGCAGAGGCACGTCGGAATCGTGGGGCGATTCCGAGTTGCCCCAGCAGACGTGGATGCGCACCCGATCAGGGGGGATGTTGCGCAGCGCCGCGTTGATGACATCGATCACGTCCTCGACGAAGCCGAGGAACTTCGAAACGGGCTGATCCTTGTAGGAGACGTGCCGCTCGAGAGCGAGGTCCGGCGCATCGATCTGCAGAACGAAGCCGCTCCGCACGATCTCCTCGTATTCGATCCGCAAGGCCTCCGCCAAGGCCTCCAGATACTTTCTGTCCGTATCATAGTGCTGGTTGCGCACCGCGGCGGCGACAATGCCGGGTGACGGCGCATTCAGGAATGTGTCGGCGAAAGTTTTGGGGAACTCCGCCAGGATCTCCCGGAAATCCCGGCACTCGGCCTCGATGGCGCCCGTGTCCTTGTAGGTTACCTCGCCGATCGCCATTGGCAGAGCCTCGTTGGGCGAGATGCGCTTGCCGCCGCCGGCGGTCTGTTCGAGCCAGCGTTTCTTGAAGCCGGGATAGCGATCGACGTCCGCCCGGGACGGCCGTTCCCAGCTGCCGCCGAAGCCGGTGACGCGCTCCTTGAGATACAGAAAAAAGGACTCGCGCTGCTGCTCCCCATTGTTGCCGATGTCTATGCCGGCGTCGATCTGGTTCCTCACCGCAGCGCGCACGGCTTCGCGGCCTGCCTCGATGATTTCGCCGGCGCCGCTGTGGTCGCCCCTCGCCCGCCGCACGTACATTTCCGTCAGCCGCTCGGGTCGCGGCAAACTCCCGGTGTGAGTCGTCAAGATACGCTCCGTGCTGCGCTGCATACGTTCCCCCTCTCGATTGGTTGCGGTCCGGGCCGCGCCTTCGGACCGGCGGATCACCGGGCCTCCGACTTCGCTGGCGCGCGGGGCGGCCCGTGCCCGGAGCCGCGCTTCCAGGAGCTCACATGCCCAACACATTGCCTGCGATCCGAGCGCGCGACCAGTTGCTGTGCAAAGACGCGGCCGGAACGTCCGACCGCCTCATGGGTGAGGTCTCCTCACTTCAAGCGGCCGGTCTTGCGATAGAATTCCCGCTCGCCTTTGACATACTCCTCGAGATTGGCCGCGAAGCTCCGCGCGTCCGTGAGCTTTGGATCGAAGAACACGCCGGTCTTGCGATACTCCTCGATCAGCTCGGGGTCTTTCATGGCGGTCTGAATGGCCGCGGCGAGATAGGCTTTCCGGTCAGCCGGCGTGTTCTTCGGCACGACTGCGAAGCGGATCACCTGCCAGAGATATTCCTGGCCGCCGAGCGCCTCGTTGAAGGTCGGCACGTCCTTCATGAAGTCCATCCGGCTTGTGGCCGCGACCGCGAGAGGCTTCACCTTGCCGGCCTCAAGATGGCCGCGGAACTCGGAATAGAAACCCTGCGCCACGTCAACGTTGCCGCCGACCAGTGCCGTGATGCCGGCCCCGCCGCCTTGGAACGGGACGCGCAGGAACTTGGCGCCCGTGTTCCCTTCGATCTGCTCGACGATGTAGTCCCACATGCTGCCCGGGACCGTCGCAACGCGGACCGTGTTGGGCTTGTCCTTGGCCGTCGAAATGATCCCCTTGAGGTCCATTCCCTTATACGGCCCCTCCGTCGAGGCGACCCAGGTGAGCGCGTCCGAGTTGATGTAAGCGACGGGCTCCAGATCGCTGAGCGACCAGCGGTTCTGGGCGCGCAACAAGGCGTCCCCCCACACCAGGTTGGCGAGCACTCCGACGGTGTGGCCGTCGGGCTGCGCCTGCGTGGCCAGATAGGCATGGCCGACCATGCCGGCGCCGCCGGTGCGGTTGTTGACGATGATGCGGTCCCCCGAATGCTTCTCCACGTATTTGGCGAGCAGCCTGCCGGTTACGTCCATGCCACCGCCGGCCGGGTACACGACCGTGAACTCGATTGGCTGTGTTGGGAAATCCTTCGGCTTTTGCTTGCCCAGCTCCGCCTTGGAATCGCCCTGGCCGGCCGCTGGGGCAGCAAGAAGTGCCCCGGCAAGGGCGACGGCGACTGCGATACGCTTCATGAGCTTCCTCCCGGTTTTCGACTACGTTGGACCATCAGGGCGACGAGCAGCGCGCTCGCCGCAAGCATGAGCGTCGTGGCCGGACGCTGGACGAGGATCATAGCGCCTTCCGGCGACATGACGAGGGACTGGCGGAGCGATTGCTCGAGCAGGGGAGCCAGGACGAAGGCGATCACGAAGGGGGCAAGGTCATATTCGAGCTTGCGCAGCACATATCCTCCCACTCCGAAGGCGAGCATGACCCAAAGGTCGAAAACATTCTTGTTGGCCGAATACGCCCCAACTACCGACAGGAGCAGGATAATCGGAAACAGAATCCGGTACGGGACCCGCAGGAGTTGCACCCAGAGTCCGACCAAGGGCATGTTGAGCAGAAGAAGAAAAATGTTTCCGACATACATGCTGGCGATCACGCCCCAGAACAAATCCGGCCGCTGCGTCATGAAGAGCGGGCCAGGCTGGATCCCTTGAATGACGAGCGCCCCGAGCAGGAGAGCCGTGACGGGATTGCCCGGAATGCCAAGGGACAGCACCGGGATCATGCTGCCGGCGACCGCAGCGTTGTTGGCCGATTCCGGGCCGGCGACGCCCTCGATGGCCCCCTTGCCGAAACGCTCCGGCTCGGACGAGAGGCGCTTTTCCAGAGCATAGGACATGAACGAGGCTGTCACCGGCCCGCCGCCGGGGACGAGCCCCAGGAAAAAGCCCAGGCCACTGCCGCGCAGGATCGGATTGAATGATGCGCGCCAATCAGCCCGGGTCGGCCAGAGGCCGCGGATCCGGGTGGCGAGAACCGTATGCTTCGTGAGTTCCTCGACGTTCGCGAGGATCTCGGACACTCCGAAAAGTCCGATGACGACTGCGAGCAGGTCGATGCCTCCGGACAGACTGATGAAGCCGAAAGTGAAGCGCTCCTGGCCGTTGACCACGTCGATGCCGACCGCGGCCAGCAGGAACCCGAGCGCGATCATCAAGACGCCCTTGAGCACCGAGCCGGAGATCATGAACAGCGTGCAGACGAGCCCCAGCACCATCAGTCCAAAATTCTCCGGTGGCCCAAAGCGGATGGCGATTGCCGCCAAGGCGGGAGCGAAGAGCGTCATTGCGATCACACCGACCGTGCCGGCGATGAAGGAGCCCATCGCCGCCATGCCGAGCGCCGCTCCGGCGCGCCCCTGGCGCGCCAATTGGTGCCCGTCGAGGCAGGTCACGACCGAAGCGGCCTCGCCGGGAATGTTGAGGAGAACGGACGTGATCGAGCCGCCATACATGGCTCCGTAGAAAATGGAGCAGAGCATGACGAGCCCGGAGAGGGGCGACAGCGTGAAGGTGACGGGCAGAAGCAAGGCGAGCGCGGCGAGCGGTCCGAGGCCCGGCAGGACACCGACCAAGGTACCAATCACGCTTCCCAGGAAGCAGAGATACAGATTGGCGGGGGTCAGAATGATCGCGAACCCGCCGAGCAGATTGCCGAGCGCCTCCATCCGCTACCAGCCCCAGGGTCCACGCGGCAGCGCCATGCCGAGTACGTGGCCGAAGAGCCAGATCACGACCGCGGTGGAGGCGAGAGACAGAGCGACGGATTCCATCCACCGGGCATGCTCGACGGTGCGTAGCAGGATCATCATGGTGATCGCGCTCGACACCGCAAACCCGAGACGCGGGATCGTGAGCGCCATGAACGCGAGTCCACCGATTACACCGAGGATCCGCAAGAGGGCGGCGCCGCGCGGAAAACTGGGCGCGCGCGCCCGGCTTGTCGGCGACGCGAGAAGGGCAGCGCCGCTCGCCGTGACGATCACGGACGCCAGCAGAGGAAAGAGGCCGCTCTCGGGACCCGACGAGCCAATCAAGCCGAGCGTGGAGGCGTGCGCGGCAGCGGCGGCGCCGAAGGCGATCCAGAACACGTTCAGCATCCGCTCGAACATCGATTCAGTCTCGTCGGTCCTTGCCGCTCTCGCCCAGCCAACGCGTCAGATCAAATCGCCAGGCCGGCGGCCTCGCCCTCGTGGATCGCGCACATGAGATTGCGCGGAGCCATGCAGTCGCCGACCAGTCTCGTTTCCAGCCCGGCTTGCCGGAGCGGGACCGCAAGCGCGTCGTCGGCAATCCGGGGTGTCGACCATACGAGAAGCCGGACGTCGGCGATCTCGGCAACGCGCCCCGTGAAGACGTTGCGCCATGTGAGCCGCCCGGGGCGGAGTTCAACCAGCTCGGCCGCCAGCACGACCTCCACGTCCGCTTCATAAAGGCGGCGATGCACGCCGATGGCGCTGCAATAATTGACGCCTTTGGCGATCTGCGTGCGCGGTGTCAGCAAGACGAGACGGCCGTATTGCTCCGCGAGAGCATCGGCGACCGCGTAGGTGCCCGCGCTATGGTCCATGTCGAACAGGACGGCCGTGCCGCCGCCGCCACCTCCGGGCGGGCGTTCGGCCCAGTCCCGCGCCGAGATCCCCTCCCCTGCGAAATTGTCCGGGCGGCGCTGATGCGATCCCGCCGCCACTACGACGCTATCGGGCTTGAGAGCAAGGATGTCGTTCACGCCGGCCGGCGCGCCGCGCTCGATCCTGACGCCGGCCTCGTCGATCTGCCGGGTCATCCACGCGAGCACGTTCCTGTATTCGCTGCCGCCGGGCAGCGCGGCCTCGAGCCTCAATTTGCCGCCGAGTTCTCGGGACGCGCTGAACAAAGTCACCTCGTGCCCGCGCTCGGCCGCAATGCGCGCTGCCTGCAAACCCGCTGGGCCCGCGCCGACGACGACGACGCGCCGCCGCTTCTTGGCATGCTCCGCGCGCCAGCCCGACTCGCCTTTCGAACCGATCTGCGGGTTGTGGACCTCCGCCAGCGGTTTCCCGGCATGCACCTCGCCCCAGGCGAAGTTGTCGTAAGGCGAGGGCCGGATCGCGTCGACGCGGCCCGCACGCGCCTTCTTTGGCCAGTCGGCATCGGCGATCAGCGCGCGCGTGATGCCGATGAGATCGCCCGCTCCTTCGGCGATCGCGGCCTCTGCTTCGGCCGGCATGGCAATGCGGCCGATCGCCATAACCGGGATGCCGGCCGCGGCGGGCCGCACCTTCTTGTGAATGTCGAGAAAATGCCCGCGCCGGAAGTGCATGTCGGGCACGTGGTTCTCGAGGCTGAGGCTGAAGTTGCCCTGGTTGTACGCGAAATAGTCGAGGACGCGGTCCGCCGCCAACGCCGCCGTGATGCGGCTCGCCTCGTCGGGATCGATGCCGCCGGCCACCCCCTCGTCGCCCGGCATCTTCAGGCCAATGATGAAATCGGCACCGCAGGTTTGGCGGATGCCCTCTGCCACCTCGCGCACGAACCGTGTCCGGTTCTCGATCGAGCCGCCATATGCGTCGGTGCGCTGGTTCGACCATGGCGACAGAATCTGCGTGATCAGGTAACCGTGCGCGCCGTGCAGCTCGACGCCATCGAAACCGCAGCGGTGCAGGCGTTCCGCCACTGCGATGTATTCGTCGGCGACTCGCCGCAGCTCGTCCGTGTCCATGACATGAGGCACGGTCCAGCTGTAGGCATCGGGCTGATCGGAGATGCCCTTCGGCGACAGCACCGGACTCCAGAGTTGCTGCCGGCCGGGATGCCAGAGTTGCGCGATCAGGCAGGAGCCGGCCTCGCGCACGCCATTGGCGGTATCTCTGAAGCCATCCTCGTTTTCGCTGTCATAGCCGGCAACGATCGCTCCATGCGCAAGGGCGGCAGGATCCACGGCTATGATCTCGGTGACGATCATGCCGGCGCCGCCCTTCGCCCGTTCGACCAGGAAGTTGATCCAGCGTGCCGTCACCCGGTGACGGGCACCGTAGTTGGTGAGGGTCGCCGGCAGCGCCACTCGGTTCCTGAGCGTGCGGCGTCCGACTTGCAGCGGACTGAAAAGGAGGGGGAAGTCTGAAACCACGGCTCGTGTCCTTCCCCCGCTGCGTTCTAAGGCCCGGCGCCTGGCCGATGCGGCGCCCGTCTTTGAGGCCGAAACTACCGACTGTAGCGAGGGGGTCAATCTTTGTTCGGAGCGGGCGGAGATTGGCCAAGACCTGATGCAGTGAAGCGGTTGTACTCGCAACTCCATCCGCCGCTTCGCGCCCAGCCTTGCCGTTCGGACGATGTTCCAGTTGCGCGAAGGCTGCCGTTCCCAGGCCGGTCGCAGCCTCGACGGTTTTACAGCCCCAGCAACCGCTTCGCGTTTCCTCCGACGATGGCGGCGGTGCTCGCCGCGTCGAGCCCGGCGGCGGCGACGTGGCCGATCGGGTCGTAGTCGGCCATGTCGAAGGGGTAGTCGGTGCCCATGATGACGTGGTCGACGCCGAAGGTGGCAATGAGGTTCTGCAGCTGTCCGGGCGTGAACACCACCGTGTCGACATAGATCTTGCGCAGGTAATGGGTCGGCGGCTTCGGCAGGTCGGCGTGGCAGTCGGAGCGCGCGCCCCAGGCGTGGTCGATACGGCCCCAGTAGGCGCCGAGATAGCCGCCGCCATGCACGGCGAGGATCTTGAGATTCGGATGGCGCTCCAGCACGCCGTCGAAGATCAGGTAATGCAGCGCGATCGTCGTCTCGAGCGGGTTGCCGATGACGTTGTTGAAGTAGAAGCGCCGCAGCCGGTCCGCATGGGTGAAGCCGTTGGGGTGGATGACGACGAGCGCGCCGAGCTCCTCGGCCTTTTTCCAGAACGGCGCGTAGGCCGGATCGGAGATCTCGTTGCCGGCGACGTTGGTGAGGATCTGCACGCCCTTGAAGCCGAGCCTCGTCATGCAGCGCTCGAGCTCCTTGGCGGCCTCGTTGCCATCGGGCATCGGCACGGTGCCGAGGGCGACGAAGCGATCGGGTTTTTTCGCGACGTATTCGGCGAGGCCGTCGTTGACCATCTGCGCGGCCTTCACGGCGATGTCGAGCGGCACCGTGTAGTAGCATTGCGGCGGCGGCGGCATGATCAGCTGCATGTCGAGGCCCATGGCGTCGAGGTCGGCGAGGCGCGCGTCGAGGCCGGTGATGCGCGTCTTGAGGTCGACCTCCTGCTTGTCGTTGACGGCCTTGGTCTCGGGCGACTGGAACCACGCCAGCGGGATCGTCGAGACGTCGAGATGCGGCTGCACGAAGGCGGCCGCCTGCGGCACGCCGACATGCGCGTGGATGTCGATGGTGACGCTCTTCGGCCGCACCTCGCGCCCGCGCCGGTCGTGGCGGCGCGCGGCCGTCGGCTCGTATTTGTTCCACACATTGGCCATGGCTGATGTCCCGTTCGAGAGTGTCAGAAAACGCCGAGATGCTGCGAGATCACCGCCTCGTTCGCCGTCAGCTGGGCGGGCGTGCCCTGGAAGACGACCGAGCCGGTGTTGATGATCGCCACCTCGTCGGCGAGGTTGAGGGTCAGCTTGATATTCTGCTCGACCAGCACGATCGACAGCCCGTCCGCCTTGAGCCGGGCGATCGTGCGTCCGACCTCGGCGACGATCTGCGGCGCCAGGCCCTCGGACGGCTCGTCCATGAGCAGCAGGCGCGGATTGCTCATCAGCGCCCGGCCGATGGCGAGCATCTGCTGCTCGCCGCCGGACAACAGGCCGGCCATCTGGTTGCGGCGCTCGCCGAGGCGCGGGAACATGGCGAAGACGCTGTCGAGCGTCCACAGGGCCTTGCCGCCGCCGACGGGTTTTCGGGCCGCGACGATCAGGTTCTCGCGCACGCTCAGGCTGCGGAAGATGCGGCGCCCCTGCGGAACCAGGGCGACGCCGCGCGCGGCGATCGCCTCGGGCGCGCAGTTGGTCACCGGCTCGCCGAACACCTCGACGCTGCCGGCGCGCGGCGGCAGCAGGCCGACGGTGACGTTCATGCAGGTCGACTTGCCGGCGCCGTTGCGTCCGAGCAGCCCGAGCAGCCGCCCCTCGTCGAGACCGAAGGAGACGCGGTGCAGCACGTGGCTGTCGCCGTAGAAGGCGTCGACGTTGCCGAGGTTGAGAGCCCTACGCGCCAAGATACACCTCGCGCGTGCGCGGATCGTCGACGACCTCGCCGCGGGTGCCCTCGACGATCACCTCGCCGAAATGCAGGAGCGTGATGCGGTCGGCGAAGTCGAGGGCGACGTCCATGTCGTGCTCGATCATGACGATGGTGACCTCGCGCGGGATGGTCGCGAGCAGCTGGCGCACGTCGCGCCGCTCGTCGACCGAGAGGCCGGCGAAGGGCTCGTCGAGCAGCAGCACCTTCGGATTCTGGGCCAGCGCCATGGCGATCTCGACGCGCCGCCGCTCGCCATAGGAGGTCTGCGACAGGGGCCGCCCGCCAAGATGCGCGAGGCCGACGCGCGCCAGCGCCTCCTCGGCGCGCTCACGGATCTCGCCCTGCCGATCGAGATCGAGGAACGGATTCCAGCGCAGCGGCGAAAGGCCGAGCAGTGCAAGCATGACGTTGCGCAGGATGGTGTCGCGCGGGAACAGCGTGATGATCTGGTAGGTGCGCGCCATGCCGAGATGCGCCCGCTGCCGGCTGGCGATGCGCGTCAACTCGCGCTCGAACAGACGGACCGATCCGCTGTCGCATTTGAGCTCGCCGGTGATCAGGTTGAACAGGGTCGTCTTGCCGGCGCCGTTCGGGCCGATGATCAGGCGCCGCTCGCCCGGCTCGACCGAGAAGCTGACGTTGCGTGTGACGCGCAGGCCGCCAAAGGACTTGCACAGGTCGTCGACGGCGAGCGCGCTCATGTGCGCTCTCCCGGCGCGGGCAGGACCGGCACGTTGAGGCGCCCGCGCAGGGCCTGCCTGCCCATCCGCCACAGCCGCACCGAGCCGGGCACGAGCCCTTCGGGCATGAAGGTGATGATCGCCACGAAGATCACCCCGAGGACCAGGTTCCAGCGCTCCACATAGGCGCTGACGACGTTCTTCATGACGACGACGATGGCGGCGCCGGCGATCGGCCCGAGCAGGGTGGCGGTGCCGCCGGAGATCACCATCAACAGCACCTCGGCCGAGGTCTGCAGGGCCACGACCTGCGGGCTGATGAACTGGTTGTAATAGACGAAGAGGAGGCCGGCGACGGCGGACCAGAATCCGGAAAACAGGAAGGCGAGGAAGCGGATCAGCCAGACGTGGTAGCCGAGCGCGTTCATGCGCCGCGGCTGGTCGCGGGTACCGCGCAGGCTGGCGCCGAAGGGCGAGCGCACGAGCAGCAGCATCGACACGAGGCACAACGCGAAGACGATCAGCGTCGCGTAATAGAAGGCGGCGGGCGGAGCGAGGCTGATGCCGAACGGCGCCGGCCGGCTGGTGACGTTGATGCCGTTGTCGCCGTTGGTGAGGCTGGCCCAGCGGTAGGCGATGCCCCACAGGATCTGGCCCAGCGCCAGCGTGATCATCAAAAAGCCGATGCCGGTGGCGCGCAGCGACAGCACCGCGAACACGGCCGCGGCGGCGACCGTGACGACAAGCGCCACGGCGATGCCCGCAAGATGCCCGTGCCCGGCCAGCAGCATCAACCCGAGGGTGTAGCCCGCCATGCCGAGCAGCCCGGCATGGCCGAGGGAGACCAGGCCCGCATAGCCGACGAGGACGTTGAGGGCGAGCGCGAACACCGCCCAGAACAGGATCTGGCTGGCGACATTGACGTAGTAGGTGTTGCCGACCCACAGCGGCACGGTCGCGAGCACGATGAGGGCCGCGGCGACGGCGACGGCCTGGAGCTTCTTCGACGTCATGGCGCCGCCCTGCCGAAAAGTCCCTGCGGCCGCAGGACGAGCACGAGCAGCATCGGCAGGAACAGGATCACGTAGGCGAGGTCGGGAAACATCGCCTGCCCGAAATTATAGAGGAAGCCGATCAAGAAGCTGCCGACGAGGGCGCCGAGCAGGCTGCCGGTGCCGCCGAGGATGACGACGATCAGCGCCATCGGCAGCATTTCGGCGTCGAGCCCGGGATAGACCGACAGATACGGCGCCCCCATGACGCCGCCGAAGGCGGCGAGGCCGGCGCCGAGGCAGAAGATCAGCGTGAACAGCTGCGACACCTTGATGCCGACGACGCGGGCGATGGGCGGATCGTCGACGCCGGCGCGGATCATGGCACCGAGCCGCGTCCAGTCGATCATCAGCCACAAGGCGACGGCGATCACCACGGCGATGGCGACGATGACGAGGCGGTAGAAGGGGAAGAACATGCCGAAGGCGTTGACCGCGCCGCGCAGGTCCGGCGGGGTCGGCGGCTGGATCGGGTCGCCGGTCCAGATCATCAGGCACAGATCGGCGACGATGAAGGACAGCCCGAGGGTGAGCAGGACCTGCGCCAGCTCCTGGCCGGCGAGGCGCCGCAGCAGCACGCGTTCGATGACGCCGCCGATCACGACCATGGCGGCGGTGCTGAGCAGCGCCGCCGTCCAGAAGCCGAACTGCCTGTCCAGGAAGGTCGTGCCGAGATACGCCCCCAGCATGAAGAACGAGCCGTGCATCAGGTTGGGGATGCGCATCAGGCCGAAGATCAGCGAGAAGCCCGCGGAGAGCAGGAACAGCAGGCCGCCCAGCGCGACGCTGTTGACGCCCAGGACCAGCCATTGGCTCATTCAGACCTGCCCGTGTGCCGCAAACGCAGACCGCTGAAGCAGGCCGTCGCGGTCCGGACCACGAAAGCCTGCTCAGATTTCTTGTGTCGCATCATCTTGGGTCCGCGAACCGTGTGACAGCTTGCGGGATGATGCTTCGCGAAGCGCTTCACTCGAGGTTCTTGGCCGGCGGGTTGTCGCGCGAATAGACCGGCAGCTTGAGGAACTCCTCCGGCGGGTAGGTCCAGAACTGGCTGACCTTCGGGTAAGTCTTGACGGTGGTGTTGACGAGCTTGCCGTCCTTGCGCTCGCAGCGCCGCACGAAGACGTCGCCGACGACGTTGCCGTAGCGGTCGAAGCTGACCGGGCCGCGCGGCGTGTCGGTGATCGAGACGTTGCGCAGCGCCTCCATGAAGGCCTTCTTGTCGTCCGACTTGCCGCCGGTCTTCTCGAGCGTCGCCTCGACGCACTGGCCGGCGATATACATCCCGGCCGAATAGGCGCCAGGCAGCACGTTGTAATCCTTCTGCATGCCGGCGACGAACCGCTTGTTGCTCTCGGTGTTGTGGTCCGCCGTGTAGAAGGTGGCGGACACGACGCCGGCGGCTTCGTCGCCGAGGCTCCGGAGCAGCGCGTCGTCCATGGCCGTCCAGCCGGCGAGCAGCGGGATGCGCGCTTTCAGCCCGAGATCGGCATAGGACCGCATGAACTTGACCGGGTTGGAGCCGGCGAAGCCGTTGAACACGCCGTCGATATTCTGCGGGATCTGGGCGATGAAGGGCGTGTAGTCGGGCGTCACCAGCGGCGGCCACAGCTTCTTGACGATCTTGCCGCCGTTGTCCTCGAACACGCGCTGGAAGGCCGCCATCTGCTCGTGGCCGAAGGCGAAGTCCTCGGAGATGGTCGCGACGCGCTTGAGCTTGAGCTCCTTGGCGGCGTAATCGGCCATCACGTGCGAGCATTGCCCTGACGTCGCCGACGGGCGCACGACCCACGGATTGACGTTGCGCTGCGTCACGTCCTCGGCGGCCGCGAGGCTGATCAGCGGCGTCTCCTGGGCGCGCACGTATTCGGTGATGGCGAGGAGTTCGAAGGCCGCCAGCGGCCCCAGGATGATGTTGGCGCGGTCGCGCTCGATCACCTCCTGCGCCTTGGTCTTGGCGCCGGCCGGATTGCCGCCGGTATCGGCCGAGATCAATTCGACCTTGCGCCCGCCGAGCGTGTAGTTCTTCTCCTTGAGGAAGGTGACGAGGCCCTGCTCCATCTGGATGCCGCCTTGCGCCAGCGGGCCGGTCTTGACCGTCAGCAGGGCGATCTTGAATGGCGCCGCCTGGGCGCGCAGCACCGTCGGCATGGCGACGGCGGCGCTCGTGGCGAGCATGCCTTTGATGATGGTCCTCCGTTTCGTTGTCATGGCGTTTCTCCCTGGTCCTCCGGCCTTGATGGCCATGTCGTGTCGGCGGCGATGATGCAGGCTTTTGCGCCTTGCGCAATCTCCATCGTCGTCATGGCCCGGCTTGTCCCGGCCATCCCGATCGGACAGGCGGGCGGTCATCCGATCGAGATCACCGGCACAAGGCCGGTGATGACGACCGGTGAAGGTGTCGGCCATGTCTCCGAACGGGGTCGGCTATGTTCCCGGGCTGACACGTGGCCCGGCCATGACGAGTTGGTCGGGTCTCGATGCTCACTTTGTTGCGGGAATGACCGGCAGCAGCAGGTAGGGCTGCCGGTCGCGGCCGAAATGCAGCGTCGTTGTGCCCGAGAACACGTCGGCCGGACGGTCGACCGGGTCGTCGTGCAGGAACGGGCCGCAGCCTTTCAGCTCGTTCTTGAAGTTGGACAGCCGGCCGCCGCTGCCGCCGCCATATTCGTAGTCCCGGCCGCGCACGGTCAGGGCGATGCGGTAGCCCGCAGGAACGACGATCGAGCTCGGCCAGATCTCGACCTCGAGCTCGACCGGCTCGCCGGGCGTCAGCGGCTGGACCTCGTCATGGCTGTGATAGGGCCGCCACGGGGTCGACAGCTTCGCATCTAGCTTGCGGTGCGAAGCCCGGAGCCAGCCCTGCCCGACCGGCGTGTGCGGATCGATGGCGCCCTGGAACACGATTTCCTTGAGGTCGGCCGAGAAGACGCGCAGCACGATGAAGAGGTCGGCGTCCCGCGTCGAGGACGACACGAACAGCTTCGCCGCCGACGGCCCGGTCACCTCGGTTTCGCTGTCGAGCGGCGGGGTCAGGAATGTGACGCCCTCGCCCATGGCGTCGAAGGCGAGCGTCGTCTCGCCGCCGTGCGGCTCGCGTCTGAGGGCCGCGTCGACCGGATCGAGATACAGCTTCGTCCAATGCGTGCGCGCCAGCGGCCATTCGTTCTCGGCGCGCGCGACGAAGCGCTCGCCCGGATGGCGGACCTGCAGCAGCACGGGCGGCTCCCGGTCCCAGCCATTGTCTTCGCCCTTGAGGAAATGGTCGAAGAAGCGCAGCTGCAGCTTGCGGCCGTAATCGGTGTAGAAATGCGTCCAGTGCTCGATGCCGTGCGCCTCGAGCCACTTGTCCTTCGACGCCGCGCGATAAAAACCTTCGAAGTTGCCGCGCGGATGCAGCCCTTGCCCGCCCCAGTTGGCGGCGGACAGGAACGGCGTCACGACCTTCTCCCAGACCGGCGAGCGCGCCTTGTGGTAGGCGTCGTCAAGCGGATGGGCGCGGATCGCGTCGCCAAAGTCGCAGCGGTTCCGCGCCAGCTCCTCCTCGGACAGCGTCTCCGGGCCGCAGACGAGCCCGCCGTGAACCGGGCTGCGGCGGCCGCGCTCGCCGGCGCCGTATTGCACGGTCTTGACCTGCATGTCGTACCAGTTGGCCCAGAAGGTCGACAGGATGCCGCCGTGATGGGTCATGTCCCGGTACCAGTCGGCGGCGCCTTCCCAGATGCACATGGCGGCAAGGTGCGGCGGCTGCAGGGAGGCGACGTGCCACTGGTTGATGCCGTAATAGGAGATGCCGTTGAGCCCGACCCTGCCGCTCGACCACGGCTGCACGCCCGCCCATTCGATGCAGTCGTAAAAGTCTTTTGTCTCGCGCGGCGAGAAATGGTCGATGAAGCCGGGCGAGCAGCCGCAGCCGCGCGAGTCGACGCGCACGCAGGCATAACCCTCCGGCACCCATTTCTCCGGATCGACCACCTCCCAGTTCTGATAGAGATTGCTCGAGCCGGCGGCGACGTCCGGATGTTTTTCGACCATGCGCTGCCAGGCGCTCGGATAGCCGTCCTGGAAGGCGAGGCCCTTGGCGTAGGGGCCGTAAGTCAGGATCACAGGATAGCGGCCCTCGGTGACGGGCCGGAAGACGTCGGCGCGCAGCACGAGCCCGTCGTCCATGGTGATCGGCACGTCCCAGTCGATGCGCATGCCGTCGCGCAGCTCGCTGCGCATCGTCAGGCCCGAATCGCGTCTGCGCGCTGCGTCGTCCACTCTGTCGTTCACGCCGTCTTTCCCCGCTTGATCCCCGCCATCGTCTCGAGCACCGCGCATACGGCGGCGGTGTCGTGCGCCGCATGCCCGCCTTCCATCGCGGCGGCGTAGATCGGCTCGGTGGCGCTGAACAGCGGCGTCGGGCAGCCGAGATCGGCGGCGAAGCGGCCGATCACCGCCATGTCCTTCTGCCATACCGACACCTTCATGGTGGCGGGTTCGTAGACGTTGTCGGCCATCATCGGCGCGCGCAGGTCGAACACCCGCGAGGTGCCGACGCCGGCGCCGACCAGCTTGACGAGCTGGTGCGGATCGAGCCCGGCCTTGATGCCGAGCACCATGGCCTCGGCCGAGGCGACGTTGTGGATCGCCACGAGGAGGTTGGCCACGAACTTCATGCGGCTGCCGTTGCCGAAGGCGCCGAGATCGTGCGCCTGCCGGGCAAAATCGGCGAAGAGCGGCTGCAGCTGCGCGATGCTGGGGCTGTCGCCGCTCGCATAGACGACGAGGTCCTTGACCTTCGCCTGCGCGCCGGTGCCGCTGAGGGGACAATCGAGCACCACGTGGCCGGCGGCCGCCAGCGCGGCTTCGGCCTTGAGCTTGTCGTCGAGCGCCAGCGTGCTCGTCTCGACGACGATGCGCCGCCCGACCTTTGCGGCCGCGAGCTGACCGGCGATGTCCTGGAGCGCCGCGGCGCTGGGCAGGCTCGTCAGGATCACCGGCGCCTCGCGCGCCAGGGCGGCGACGTCGGCGGCGACCGTGACGCCCGCCCCGGCGAGCTCGGCGCGGCGCGCGGCGTCGATGTCGAAACCGATCACGCGCCAGCCGGCGGATGCGAGGTTGCGGGCGATGGCGCCGCCCATGATGCCGAGTCCGACGACGCCGACGACGCCCTTCATTGTTCTTCCTTGGCTCCCCGTTCGCCTTTTCGGGCGGCCTCTTGCAGGCTTTGCCGGCCATGATAGTGATCGCCCGATCACGGGGTCAATGAGGGGCGGTTTTCATGCGCATCGGAATCGCGGGACTCGGCCGCATGGGATCGGCGATTGCGGAACGCCTGATTGAGCTCGGTCATGACGTCGCCGTCTGGAACCGCTCGCCCGGAAAGACGAAGCCGCTGGTCGACGCCGGCGCGAGCACGGCGGCGACGCCGGCGGAGCTCGCCGCGCGCAGCGAGGCGCTGATCACCATCCTGACCGACGCCAAGGCCGTCGACGCGGTCTATCGCGGCGCCTCGGGCCTCATGTCGGGCGACATCAAGGGCAAGCTGGTGATCGAGATGAGCACCGTGCAGCCCGAGACCGAGACGGCGCTCGCCGACGAGGTGCGGGCCAAGGGCGCGACCTTCGTCGAATGCCCGGTCGGCGGCACGACCGGCCCGGCGCGCGCCGGCAAGCTGATCGGCCTCGTCGGCGGCGATGAAGCGGACGTGGCGCGCGCGCGCCCGGTTCTCGAGCAGCTGTGCCGGCGCATCGAGCATGTCGGCCCGGTCGGCGCCGGCGCCAGCATGAAGCTCGCCATCAACTTGCCGCTCCTCGTCTTCTACCAGGCGATGGGCGAGGCCTACACGCTGTGCCGTCATCTCGGTCTCGACCCGGCGGCCGTGATGGACCTGTTCGCCGACACCTCCGGCGGACCCAACATCCTGAAGGTGCGCGGGCCGGCGATCGCCGCGGCGCTGGCGGGCGGGCCGCCCGCCCAGCCGACCTTCGATGTCGACTCGATCCGCAAGGACCTGCGCACCATGCTGGCCGAAGGCAGGAAGCGCGGCGTCGACCTGCCGCTCGTGGCGCGCGCGCTCGCGGTCTACGACGAAGCCAGCGCCGCCGGCTGGGGCGCGCGCGACGGCTCGAGCCTTCCCGCCTTTTGGCCGAACCGCGCAAGCTGATTCACAAAAAAAGTTCCGGAGGTTGTCATGACGGCCATCACCCTCGCCCAGGCGAGCACCATTGTCGACGCGGCTTTGCAGAAAGGGCGCGAGCTGAACCTCGCCCCGCTGACGGTGGTGGTGCTCGACGCAGGCGGCCACGCCGTCGCGCTCAAGCGCGAGGATCGCTCGGGCATCATGCGCGTCGACATCGCCACCGGAAAGGCGTGGGGCGCGCTCGGCATGGGATTCGGCAGCCGCGAGCTGTTCGAGCGCTCGACCAAGCAGCCGATCTTCATCACCGTGCTCGCCGCCGTAAGCCAGGGCCGCATGGTGCCGGTGCCCGGCGGCGTGCTGATCCGCAACGCCGCCGGTGACGTCGTTGGCGCCGTCGGCATCTCCGGCGACGTGTCCGACAAGGACGAGGCCTGCGCGGTCGCCGGCATCGCAGCGGCGGGTCTGAAGGCGGAGACGGGCGTGGCGTCGAGCTAGGCCCGGGACCGCCTCGGCCATGACGTCCGCGCTCCTGCCCGCCCGCGACAAGCTCAGCATCTGCTTCGCGCATGCCGCCTACCAGCTCGGCGACGAGTTTTCCGCGCGCGGCACCGGCATCAATCATTTCGAGCTGCGCAGTCTCGACGAACTGCAGGCGCGCATCGGCGAGGCCGACGTGCTGGTGGTCTCGGGCCTCTGGCGCAACGAGTTGCTGGAGCGCGCCGGCCGGCTGCGCTTCATCCAGTCGATCAGCGCCGGCACGGACCAGTACGCGCGCGATGCGCTGCGTGCGAAGGGGGTGCGGCTGGCGAGCGCGCAGGGCGCCAACGAGCGCGCCGTCGCCGAGCACGCGATCGCGCTCATCCTGGCACTGGCGCGGCAGCTTCCGCAGGCGCGCGACAACCAGGCGCGGCGGACGTGGCGCGGCATGATCGCCGACCGGACGCGGCGCGAGGACGAGCTCGGCGGCAAGACACTCGTGATCGTCGGCCTCGGCCGCATCGGCGCGCGCCTGGCGGCGCTCACGCATGCCTTCGGCATGCGCGTCATCGGCGTCAGGCGCAGCACCGGCAAGCCGCCCGGCGGCGTCGACGCGGTGGTCGCGCCGGACCGCCTGCCCGAGGTCTTGCCCGAGGCCGATTTCGTCGCCCTCACCTGCCCGCTGACGCCCGAGACGGAAGGCCTGATCGGCGCGCCGCAACTTTCTGCCATGAAGCCTACGGCGTATCTGATCAATGTCGCGCGTGGCCGGGTGGTCGACGAGGCGGCGATGCTGACGGCGCTTCAGGACCGGCGCATCGCCGGCGCCAGCCTCGACTGTTTTCACGACGAGCCGCTGCCGCCGTCGTCGCCCCTATGGGCTTTCGAGAACGTGATCATCACGCCGCACAGCGCCGGCGAGACGCGGCGCTACGAAACCAACGTCGTCGACCTGCTCATCGACAATCTGGAGCGGCTGCTGAGCGGCAATCCCGCGCTGCGCAACGAGATCGTCTAGTACGTCGGCAGACGGCGATCCGGCCCCGCGATGCCGGCCGTCCCTGACGCCGGAACCGGAAGCTGTTACACTGGGCGATCGTCCTGCACGGGAGTTGCCGATGATCCGCGGCAAGCTGCTGTTCTTTGTGGCAGTCTCGTTCCTCGCCATGGACGCGCAGGCTGCGCCGAAACCAAAGGACTGCCCGTATCCCGGAAGCGTCGTCTATGACCTCGACAAGGTCGAGGAGGGACTGAAGAGCGCTCCGTCATGCGACGCCGCCTTCGAGCTGTTCAGCACCTGCATGATGGGCGCGACGAGCGACGTCAGGATGAGCGGCATCGTGATCGAGAGATGCGAAGCCGATTTCAAGGCGAAGCTGAGCAAAAGCAAGGGGCGCGCCTATGGCAAGGATCTGAACGGCTGCGAGCGGAAATATCGGCGCCAGTCGGGGTCGGAGGCGCGCGCCATGGAAGCTCTATGCTTCGCCGAGGTGGCGCGCTCCTATTCGCGCCGCTCACGCAGCACGAAGCCGCCGCGCCGATCGTAAGTCGCCTCGAGCCCGAAGCACGCTGATACACCAGGCGTCCCCGCGCGCGCTCCAGTCAGAATTGGAGCGACGCCTGCCTGCCCGACGTCTCGAGCTGAACGCCCTCCAGTTCGAGCATGCGCCGCTTTGCGGCAGTGCCTCCCGGCGCCGAGAAGCCGCCGATCTTGCCGCCGGCGGCGAGGATGCGATGACAGGGAATGATCAAAGGGATCGGATTTTTCGCCATGGCCTGACCGACGTCGCGCGCCGCCTCCGGTCCGCTGCCCAGCTCCCTAGCAAGCGCGCCATATGTGGTCGTCTGCCCCCATCTGACCCGGCGGGCCGCATCGTAGACCCGCCTGAAGAACTCATCCTGTTCGCCAAGGTCGAGTTCGAGACGCGAGAAGTCGGTCTCATGACCCTCGAAATAGCGCTTCACGGCGGCGATCGCCTCGGTCACCGTTGCCGTCGGCGCGGCCGGCTCCGCGGCGGGTGCCCGGCGCAGCATCAGGCGCTCGGCGGCCTCGGCGTTCCTGACCGGCAGCTGGACGCGGGCGATGCCTGTGTCGTTCCAGACGATCCCGCAGAATCCGTTTGCGGTCTCGAAGATGCAATAGCGGTGCTGCGCGCCCATGGCCCGGCTTTCCTGCGATCCGTCCCCATGACGTGGACGTTCCGGGACGGGAACTCAACCCGATATCTGCCCGCGATCACAACGGAAGGTCGCGCAGCTGCGCGGTCGCGGCCATCACCCCGCGCAGCTCGGCGAGCCCGCGGAGGCGGCCGATGGCGGGATAGCCCGGGTGGGTCGGCTTGCCGACGTCGTCGAGGAGCTCGTGGCCGTGATCGGGCCGCATCGGGATGCGCCAGCGCGGGTCGCCGGCATCGCGGCGGCGCTTCTGTTCCGCGAGCAGGATGCCCACGAGGGCGACCATGTCGGTATCGCCGCCGAGGTGATCGGCCTCCATGAAGGAGCCGTCGGGCTCCTTGGCGACGTTGCGCAGATGCGCGAAGTGGATGCGCGGCGCGAAGCGACTGGCGATCGCCCGCACGTCGTTGCCGCGTCCGGCCCCGAGCGATCCGCTGCACAGGGTGATGCCGTTGGCAGCCAAGTCGACCGCGTCGGTGATGAAGGCGAGATCGGCCTCGCTCGAGACGATGCGCGGCAGCCCCAGGACGGGGCGCGGCGGGTCGTCTGGATGGATGCACATGCGCACCCCGACCTCGTCGGCGACCGGCACGACCTCGCGCAGGAAGCGGGCAAGGTTGTCCCGCAGACGGGTGGCGTCGACGTCGCGATAGCGGTCGAGCATCCGCCGCAGACCGGGGATGTCGTAACGGTCATAGGCCCCCGGCAGACCGGCCATGATGTTGGCCAGGAGCTTGCGCTTGTCGGCTTCGGACGCCCGCTCGAACCACGTGCGCGCCCGCCCCAGCACCTCCGCCGGGTGATCCTGCTCGGCGCCGGGCCGCTGCACCATGAAGCAGTCAAAGGCCGCGAATTCGTGCGCGTTGAAACGCAAGGCCGTGCCGCCCCCGGGCAGCGGGTGGGCGAGCTCAGTGCGCGTCCAATCGAGCACCGGCATGAAATTGTAGCAGACCGTCGTCACCCCGCAGCGCGCCAGGTTGCGCAGCGACTGCCGGTAGTTGTCGAACAGCGGCTCGAGGTCGCCCTCCCCGATCTTGATCGATTCGTGCACCGGCAGGCTCTCGACGACGCTCCACCTGAGGCCGAGCGCCGGATCGGCGGCGATCAGGGCCTTGCGCGCCTCGATCTCGTCCACGCTCCACACCGTTCCATAAGGGATGTGGTGCAGGGCGGTGACGATCCCGGTCGCTCCGGCCTGGCGGATATGCCCGAGGCGGATGACATCGTCCGGGCCGAACCAGCGCCACGTCTGTTCCATGGTGTTGACCTTTGTGCGCGGCGCGATCACGCGCCGCTGCGAGTGATGAATTCCGCGGCGGCGCCGCGGGCGCCACGGCGGAGCAGGCTGCCATAGGCCGCGACGAGCGCCCCTTCGAAACGCGCGTCACGGGCGAGGTCGGAGCCGAAGATCGCGTCGACGCCGAGGACGGCGCGCACGCGTGCTGCCGGACCGTCGCCGGCCTGATCGAGAACCTGCCGGAGCAGCGGCGCGAGGGGGTCGCGCACGTCGATCGGCCGGCCATGCTCGTCGGTGCCGCCGACGTAGCGCAGCCAGGCGGCGATGGCGAGCGCAAGACCGCCGACCGGCAGGTTGCGCGAGAGGCGCTCGCGCACGGTCGCGAGCAGCCGCTGCGGCAGCTTTTGCGAACCGTCCATGGCGATCTGCCACGTGCGGTGCCGAACCGCCGGATTGGCGAAGCGGTCGAGCAGGACGCGCGCATAACGCGGCAGATCGGTGCCGGGCGGGGGCGGCACGACCGGAATGATCTCGTCGCGCCAGAGCGCGAGGACGAAGTCGCGCAGCACGGGATCGGCGACCGTATCGGCGATGGTCTCGCGGCCGGCGAGGTAGCCGAGATAGGCGAGCGCCGAATGGGCGCCGTTGAGCAGCCGCAGCTTCATATGCTCGTAAGGCGCCACGTCGTCGACGAATTCGACGCCGACCCGCTCCCAGGCGGGGCGGATGCCGTCGACGAAGCTGTCCTCGACGACCCACTGACGGAAAGGCTCGTGAACGACCGGCGCCGCATCGGCAAGCCCCGTAAGGCGCGCGGCGTCGGCCATGTCCTCGGGCGCGGCCGCGGGCACGATGCGGTCCACCATCGTCGCGGGACAGGCGACGTTGCTCGCGATCCATCCGGCGAGCCCGTCCTCCGCCAGGGCGGCGAAGTCGCCGACGAGCCGGGCGACGAGACGGCCGTTGGACGGAAGGTTGTCGCAGCAGAGGACCGTGAAGGGCGCCCTGCCCTCGGCGCGTCGCCGCCTGAGCGCCGCGACGATGAAGCCCACGGCCGTACGCGGCGCATCCGGGTGTTGCAGATCGTGCCGGATGTCGGGATGGTGCTCCTGCAGGCGCCCGCTGGCCGGGTCGGCACAATAGGCCTTTTCGGTGACGGTCAGGCTGACGATGCGGATACGAGGATCCGCCATCGCGCCGATCACGGCGCCAGGATCCTCGGGGGCGACCAGAACGGAGCGAAGGCATCCGACGATGCGCGCTGCCGCGCCGGAGCCGTCACGCTGCAGCGTCGTATAGAACCCGTCCTGCGGCATGATGCGGTCGCGCTGGTCAGGCCGCTGCAGGCTGACGCCGATCATCCCCCAGGGGCCAGGCTCGGTGGCGAGGAGATCCTCCGTATAGAGCGCCTGATGCGCGCGGACGAAGGCCCCGAGACCGAGATGGACGATGCCGGCATCAAGCCGATCGCGATCGTAGCCAGGGCGCTGCGTTCCGGGGCGCGCGCGGGCCAGGGTCGCGGTCGACAGCCGGGGATGCTCGGCGGACATCGGCAAGCTAGAGCATGATCCGGCGAAGTGGCTGCCACTTCGGCGAAAAGGGCTTGTCCCGGACATGATCCGGGATCATGCGGCACAAAAGCAAAGCAGGCGCGGGCCGTTTCAACTGACGATCCGTTCTAAGCGTCGTCCACGATCAGGTCGGGATGCCTGGCGGCGAGCTTCTCCACGATCTTGAGAACCTCGGACAGGTGGACGCGCATGGCCGACTCGGCCCCGTCCGGATCGTGGCGCGCGATGGCGCCGACGATGTCCTTGTGCTGCCTGATCAGGTCCCCCACGGGGGTAATCGAGGGCAGGCTCAGGAAACGCACGCGATCGAGCTGCGACTTTTCCCGTTCCAGGACGGCCCAGATGTGGGCGATGCCGACGTCCTCGGCGATGGTGCGATGGAAGGCATCATCGGCGCGCGTGAATCGCTCCGGATCGCGCCGCGCCTTCTCCTGCTCCGCTAGTATATCCTGCACCTCTGCCATGGCAGCCGGCGACAGGCCGCGCTCCGCCGCCCGGCGCACGATCGCAACCTCCAGCGCCTCCCTGACGAAACGCGCGCGCTGCATGGCCGCCAGCGAAATCGCCGTCACGAAGGTGCCCCGCTGCGGCAGCACCTTGATGAAGCCTTCCTCGACGAGCCGGATGAGCGCCTCGCGCACCGGCGCCCGGCTGGTGCCGAACTGCAGCGCCAGCTCGTTTTCCGACAGGCGCTCGCCCGGGCGTAGCCGGAGCGAGACGATGTCGTGGCGGATCTGCGCGTGGATGCTGCGCACCGGCGACGGCGGCGCCGCGCGCGCCGGCCTCTGCTTCAGATTGGCGACTGCCATCACGACACCTTGTAGAAGCGCTCGGCAAAAACCGCTTGCTTGTCGACTAGTCGACGACTATGGGATTTTCAGGCCGAGTTCAAGGGCGCTGGATGCCGCGGCAGGCAATGAAGAGAGCCGGGCACGGACCAACCGCGCAGTCAGCGAGCCCTCGACATTGCCGCTCGCTCCCGGGCAAGATCACGGGATCGGGCAAGCGGCTCAATACGGAATCGTTCGTTCCGGATCAGGAGAGGAGACAACCCACATGACGGCAAGATGGTCGACACTCGTCGCGGCAGCCTTCGGTCTGGCGCTCAGCGCAGGCGCCGCCGATGCCCAGACGAAACTGAAATGGGCGCATGTCTACGAGACCTCCGAGCCCTTCCACACGCAGTCGGTCTGGGCCGCGCAGGAGATCGCCAAGCGGACCAAAGGTCGCTATCAGATCGATGTCTACCCGGCCTCGCAGCTCGGCAAGGAAACCGACATCAACCAGGGCCTGTCGCTCGGCACGGTCGACATGATCATTTCCGGCTCGAGCTTCGCCGCCAGAGCCTTCCCGCCGATCGGCGTCACCTATTATCCTTATGCCTTCCGTGACGCGTCGCATCTGCTTGCCTACGTCAAGAGCGACGTCTTCAAGGAGCTCGCCAAGGGCTATGCCGACAAGTCGGGCCACCAGATCCTCGCGGTGACCTATTACGGCGTGCGCCACACCTCGTCGAACAAGCCGATCAAGACCTGCGCCGACATGAAGGGACTCAAGATCCGGGTTCCCGACGTGCCCGCCTATCTCGCCATGCCGCGCGCCTGCGGCGCCAATACCGCGCCGATCGCCTTCGCCGAAGTCTACCTGGCGCTGCAGAACGGCACGGTCGAGGCGCAGGAGAACCCGCTGACGACGATCGAGGCGAAGAAGTTCTACGAGGTGCAGAAGCACATCGTGCTCACCGGTCACATCGTCGACCATCTCAACACGGTCGTCGCCTCGGGCCTGTGGAAGAAGCTCTCCGACGAGGACAAGAAGATCTTCACCGACGTGGCGCAGGAGGCCGCGGCCCGGGCCACGGCCGAGATCCAGGCCAAGGAGACGGAGCTCGTGGAATTCTTCAAGCAGAAGGGTCTCACCGTCACCGAAGTGAACAAGGAGGAGTTCAAGGCGACGGTGATGAAGAACGTCACCTTCGAGAGCTTCGGCTATCGCAAGGCAGACTTCGACAAGATCCAGGCGATCAAGTCCGGCTCCGGTTCCTGATCGTCACGGCCGCGCCGCGGAGGGCCGGGTGCGGCCCTCCGCCCTTTCGCATCATCTAAAACGGCAAGGCCATGCAGACGGGCGAAGTCCACACCCAGATCTCCGCCGAGGAACTGGCGCATACCTTCGAAGAGCAGCCGGCGAAGGTCGAACTCACCGGCTACGCCATCGAGGACTGGGCAACCCTGGTCCTCTTCTGGCTGATGACGCTCGCCGTCTTCCTGCAGTTCTTCACGCGCTACGTGCTCAACGACTCGTTCGCCTGGACCGAGGAGATCGCCACCTACTTTCTTGTGGCGATCGTCTTCCTCGGCGCCGCCATGTGCGTGCGCCTCGGGCGCCACATCCATGTCGACCTCTTGTTCCGCTACCTGCCCGCCGGGCTGGCGCGGGCGCTCGCGACCGGCATCGACATCGTGCGCACGCTGTTCTTCGCCTATGCCGCGTATCTCGTGTGGCAGTTCATGAGCATCATCCACGGCGAGACGATGACGACCATCGACCTGCCGAAGAACCTGATCTACGGGGCCGTCTTCATCGGCTTCATAGTCATGTCCGTGCGGTCGGTGCAGGTGTCGATCGAGAACTGGCGACGGGGCTACTCGATCCTGGAACGCCCCGAAGCCTTCGACGCGGCGCCGATCTAGACTCGAGGCCTGGGCGGGATTGCGGCAAGTCATCCCGCTCCGGCGACTCCCGCAACCTCGTGCCGGGTGACCCATGCTGATCCTGCTCGGTTCCTTCCTGACCCTGATGATCCTGGGCCTGCCGGTCGCCCTGTCGATGGCGGTGGCGTCGCTCCTTTATATTCTCGCCACCGGCGTCGTGCCCGACGTGATCGTCGCGCAGCGCATGATCGCCGGCGTCGAGAGCTTCCCGTTGCTGGCCGTGCCGTTCTTCATCCTGGCCGGCAATCTCATGAACATCGCAGGCGTCACCGGACGCATCTACAGCTTCGCCGTCGCCCTCGTCGGCTGGATGAAGGGCGGTCTTGCCCAGGTCAACATCATCGGCTCGGTCATCTTCTCCGGCATGTCGGGCACGGCCATCGCCGACGCGGCCGGTCTCGGCACCATCGAGATCAAGGCGATGAAGGATCACGGCTACTCGACCGAGTTCGCGGTCGGCGTGACGGCCGCCTCGGCGACGCTTGGGCCGATCATCCCGCCGTCCCTGCCCTTCGTCATCTACGGCATGATGGCCAACGTCTCGATCGGCGCCCTTTTCCTCGGCGGCCTGATCCCGGGCGTCGTCATGACGCTGTTGATGATGGGCACGGTGGCGTTCTTCGCGCACAAGAACGGCTGGGGCAGCGACACGCCCTTCTCCTTGCGGCAGCTTGCGAGCGCCTCGGTCGAGGTCGTGATCGTGCTCGCCTTCCCGCTCGCTGTCTGGCTGATGATGCAGGCCGGCCTGTCGCCGAACGTGGCGATCGGCATCGCCCTCGCCGTGCTTCTCGCCCTCGACTGGTATTTCGATTTTGCGGCGGTGATGGCGCTGATGGCGCCCGTCATCCTGATCGGCGGCATGACGCTCGGCCTGTTCACGCCGACCGAAGCGGCGGTGGCGGCCGTGATCTGGTCGCTCTTCCTCGGGCTCGTGCGCTACCGCTCGATGACCTTGAGGAGCCTCGCCAAGGCGACCTTCGACACCATCGAGACGACCGCCTCCGTTCTCTTCATCGTCACCGCCGCATCGATTTTCGCCTGGCTTCTGACGATCAGCCAGGCAGCGCAGATCCTGTCCGACGCCATTCTCGGCTTCACGCAGAACAAGTGGGTGTTCCTGCTGCTCGCCAACCTCTTGATCCTGTTCGTCGGCTGCTTCATCGACACGATCGCGGCGATCACCATCCTGGTGCCGATCCTGCTGCCGATCGTGCTGAAGCTTGGCATCGACCCGATCCATTTCGGGCTGATCATCACCCTCAACCTGATGATCGGGCTGCTGCATCCGCCGCTCGGCATGGTGCTGTTCGTGCTGGCGCGCGTGGCGAAGCTGTCGGTCGAGCGCACGACGATGGCGATCCTGCCCTGGCTCGTGCCTCTGCTCGCCGCGCTCATCGCCATCACCTACATCCCCGATCTGACCCTGTGGCTGCCACGCACGATGGGACTGGCAAGATGACCGCAACCGCCCTCTCGGCCACCCTCTTCGCGGCGCAGGACCTCAGGCTCGTCGAGGCGCCGCTGCAGCAACTCGCTCCCGGCATGGTGCGCGTGCGCTTCGGCGCCGGTGGCATCTGCGGTTCCGACCTTCATTATTTCAGGCATGGCCGCACGGGCGACTTCATTGTCGAGACGCCGCTGGTGCTCGGCCACGAGGTCGCCGGCGAGATCGTCGAGATTGCCGGCGCCGCCCCCGGCCTGGCGGTGGGCGACCGCGTGGCGGTGAATCCGTCGCGCTGGTGCGGCGACTGCGCGCGCTGCCGCGAGGGCCGCCAGAACCTGTGCGAGAACATCTACTTCATGGGCTCGGCCTCGAAGAAGCCGCATATGCAGGGCGGCTTCGCGAGCCATTTCGACGCCGTTGCCGCGCAATGCGTCAAGGTGCCCGATGACACGCCCTTCGCAGCGGCGGCGCTCGCCGAGCCGCTCGCCGTCTGCCTGCACGCGGTGGCTCGCGCCGGCAACGTCGACGGGTGCCGCGGCATCGTGTTCGGGGCCGGCCCGATCGGCCTCCTCACGCTCGTCGCGGCGCGGCTCGCCGGCATGGCCGAGATGGCCGTCGTCGACATCGCGGCGGCGCCGCTCGCTTTCGCCACCCGGCTCGGCGCCGATCACATCGTCGATGTTTCCGGGAACGCGGACCATCTCGCCGCGCTTGCGGCGGAACGGCCGTTCGACGTCGCCTTCGAAGTGTCCGGCACGGCAGCCGGACTGGGGTCCGCCATCCGCACGGTGCGCCGCGGCGGCACCGTGGTGCAGATCGGCAATCTGCCGGGCGGCGACATTGCGGTCCCGGCCAATGCCGTGATGGCCAAGGAGATCGACCTGAAGGGCTCCTTCCGCTTCGGCGCAGAGTTCGCCGACGCGGTGCGGCTGATCGTCGAGAAGAAGGTCGACGTGCTGGCGCTCGTCACGGCCGAGCGGCCCCTGGCCACGGCCGCCGATGCCTTCCGGCTGGCGCTCGACCGCTCGCAAAGCGTCAAAGTCGTGCTGACCAGCTGACCATCCGAGCGCTGCGCAATCAGGGCGAAGCGGGCGGCGCAGTCACAACGTTGGAGCCTCTGCCGGTCCGCCGCGGCGCGCGCGCGCCTGAGCCACGCCCTCGACCGGCTGCGGCCCGAAGACGTGGCAGGCGATCTTGGTGCCTTCGGGGGTCGGCAGGAGCTCGGGCATGCGCTCGGAACAGACCGGCTGCCGGAACGGGCAGCGCGGATGGAAGCTGCAGCCGGACGGCGGATTGACCTGGCTCGGCACGTCGCCGGACAGCACGATCCGCTCGCGTCGCTGCGCCGGATCGACGACCGGCACCGCCGACAGGAGCGCGCGCGTATAGGGGTGGCGGGGCTCCCGATAGAGGGTCCCGGCGGGGCCGATCTCGACGATGCGGCCGAGATACATGACCGCGAGCCGCCGGCTGACATGCTCGACCACGCGCAGGTCGTGCGAGATGAACAGGAAGGTCAGGTTCATCTCCTCCTGCAGGTCCTGCAGGAGGTTGAGGATCTGGGCCTGAATCGACACGTCGAGCGCGGAGACCGGCTCGTCGGCCACGATGAAACGCGGCTTGAAGACGAGCGCGCGCGCGATGCCGATGCGCTGCCGCTGCCCGCCGCTGAATTCGTGCGGGTAGCGGCTGTAATGCTCCTCGCGCAACCCGACGCGGCGCATCAGGGACAGCACCATCTCGCGGCGCGCCCGGCCCCGGGCCAGGCCGTGGATTTCGAGCCCCTCGCCGATGATCTCGCCGACCCGCATGCGCGGGTTGAGCGAGGCATAGGGATCCTGAAAGATCGTCTGGAAGCGCCGCCGCGCCGCGCGCAGGCGTTTCGCATCCATCGACTGCAGCTCCTGTCCTTCGAACCGGATGGTGCCGGATGTCGGCTCGATCAGCCGGGTGATGCAGCGGCCGAGCGTGGACTTGCCGCAGCCCGACTCGCCGACGAGGCCGAGCGTCTCGCCTTCCTCGATGTCCAGGTCGATGCCGTTGACGGCCTTGACCGTGCCGCCGCCGCCCGACATGCCGCCGCGCACGTCGAAAGCTTTCGTGAGATCGCGAATCTCGACCAGCGCCATGCGCCCTCTCCTCGTCAAGCCAAGTGGCAGGCCACGGCGTGGCCGGGCCTGACCTCGCGCATCGGCGGATCCGCCTCCGCGCACAGCGGAAGCGCGCGCGGACAGCGGTCACGGAAGCGACAGCCGCTCGGCCGCGACGAGGGATTGGGCACGATGCCCGGAATGGCCTGCAGGCGTCGCTGCCCGGTCGCGACACCCGGGATCGAGTTCATCAGGCCGATCGTATAAGGGTGCTGCGGCGACGCGAAGATCGCCTGCGGCGTCCCCTGCTCGACGATGCGCCCCGCATACATGATGGCAACGGCATCGGCTTGTTCGGCGACGACCCCGAGATCGTGCGTGATCAGGAGCAGCGCCATGCCGAGCTGGCGCTGCAATCCACCGATCAGGTCGAGGATCTGGGCCTGGATGGTGACATCGAGCGCCGTGGTCGGCTCGTCGGCGATCAGCAGCGTCGGATTGCATGACAGCGCCATCGCGATCATCGCCCGCTGGCGCATGCCGCCGGACAACTGGTGGGGATAGCTGTCCAGTCGCGTGCGCGGTTCGGCGATGCGCACCAGCTCGAGCATGTGAGCCGCCTTGTCGCGCGCCTCCCGCCGTCCGACATTCTGGTGCAGGCGGATGGCCTCGACGATCTGGTTGCCGACCGTGATCACGGGGTTCAGGGACGTCATCGGCTCCTGAAAGATCATCGAGATTTCGTTGCCGCGCACGCGGCGCATCGCGTTCTCGCTGAGCGCGAGCAGGTCCGCCCCGCGGTAGCGGATGCTGCCACCGACGACGCGGCCCGCCGTTTTCGGCAAAAGCCGCATGATGGACAGGGCCGTCACGCTTTTGCCGCAGCCGGATTCGCCGACCAGCCCGACCGTCCTGCCGGGCGCAATCGAGAAGGTCACGCCGTCGACGGCGGCGACATCGCCCTCGCCGCCATAGAACGCGGTCCGCAGGTCCGTGACCTCGAGGAGCGCCTCGGCGCGCACGTCGCTCACCGCAAGCCCGCTCCACTGCGCTTCAGGCGGGGATCGAGAATGTCGCGCAATCCGTCGCCGAGCAGGTTGATGCCGAGCACGGTGATGAAGATGGCGAGGCCGGGAAACAAGGCGAGCCACCAGGACGTGCTGATATGCGAGCGGCCGTCGGCCAGCATGCTGCCCCAGGTCGGGATGTCGGGCGGCACGCCGAGGCCGAGGAAACTGAGGCTGGCTTCCGACAGGATCGCCGTGGCCATGGCGAAGGTTCCGATCACGAGCGCGCCCTGGATGAGGTTGGGCAGGATGTGGCGGCGGATAATGCGGCCATGTCCTGCCCCGAGCGAGCGCGCCGCCATGACGAAGTCGCGCGAGCGCAGCGACAGGGCCTGGGCGCGCGCGACGCGGCAATACGGGATCCAGCGCTGGCTGACGAGGGCGAGGATGAGGATGCCGAGGCCCTGGCCGAAGAAGGCGAGAATGGCGATCGCCAGCAGCAGCGGCGGAAAGGCCCAGACGACCTCGACAAGCTTCTGCACCAGGAAATCGATGCGGCCCGCAAAATAGCCGGAGACGGCGCCGAGGCCGACGCCGACGATGCCGGAGACGACCACGACGGTCGCGGCGATCACGACCGAGACGCGCGCTCCGTAGTAGATGCGCGACAGGATATCCCTGCCGAGATGGTCGGTGCCGAGAACATGCGCTCCGGACAGCCACTGCGGCGCGCGCAGGGCAAACCGCAAGCTTTGCTGGTTCGGATCGTAGGGAGCGATCAGCGGAGCCACCAGGCCGACCAGAAGCAGCACCAGCACGATGCCGCCGCCGGCCACCAGCTTCAGGCGGAGATACGGCCGAAGCGCCCTGCGCCAGGCGCGCATCCGCGCCGCGGCGGGCCGCGCGCTCGGCTCAGTTGAACCGGATGCGAGGATCGATGACGGCATAACAGATATCGATGATCATATTGATGATGACGAACATGGTCGTGTAGACGAGCACCAGGCCGATGATCAGCGGGTAATCGCGCGATTGCAGGCCTTCGATCAGAAGGCTGCCCATGCCGGGCCAGACGAAAACCGTCTCGACGATGATCGACCCGGACAGCAGGGTCCCGAGCTCCAGGCCGACGACCGTGATGATGACGATCAGCGCGTTCTTCAGAACGTGGCGCCAGAGCACGAGACGTTCGCTCTGCCCCTTGGCGCGCGCCGTCGTGACGTAATCCTCGTGCATGATCTCGAGCACCGAGGAACGCGTCACGCGCATGATGATGCCGATCATGTTGGTGCCGAGCGTCACCGCCGGCAGAACCATGTGACGAAGCGCGTTGCCGAATGCCGCTGTGTCGCCCTGGAGCAGCGTATCGAGAAGAATGAAGCCGGTGATCTGAGGCGTGCCGGCGCCGAAGGCTTCACGGCCGGAGGTGGGCAGGATGTTGAAGTAGCCTGCCATCACCAGGATCAGCATGATCCCCATCCAGAAGTTCGGCATGCTGATGCCGAAGAAGCCGATCAGCGAGGCGGTATTGTCCAGCCACGAGTTCGGACGCGCACCGGCCCAGATGCCGAACGGCACGCCGATCAGCACGGCAAAGATGGTCGATACCAGCGCCAGCTCGAGGGTCGCCGGCAGATGGTTGGCGATGAGCCGTGCGACAGGCTCGCCGAAACGGAAAGACTTTCCGAAATCGCCGGTGACCGCGGCGCCGATGAATTTCAGGTATTGAACGTAGACCGGCTGGTCGAGGCCGAGGTCGCGGCGGATGCGCTCGATATCGGCGGGCGTGGCGTCCTCCGGCACCAGCAGGGTCGCCGGATCGCCGGGCGCAGCCTGCAGCAGCAGGAAGACCAGGAGCGTGATCAGAAGGACGACCGGAACCGTCCCGCTGATCCGGCGCGTCAGGAACCAGACCATACGGCCCCGGCCCAGCCATGCAGACGCGCCCGCCGGACTCGCCGGACATCGGCAAGCGACATCAATTCTTCACCTTGATGTCGTTGCCGAACACGCCCGCGCTCGCTTCGGGCGCATACTCGATGGTGTTGGAAATCCCGTAGATCAGCTTCATGCGCCACAGGAACACGGCCGGCGCTTCCTCGTTGATCTTGCTCATGGCTTGCCGCAGCAAGGCGATCCGCTGCTCGGGATCGAACGTCGCGCGCTCCTTGACGAGCAGTGCGTCGAGCTCCGGATTCGAGTATTTGAGGCGATTGGTGACGCCTGTCTCAAAATACTGCGACATCATGATGCTCGGATCGACGATCGAGCCGCGGCCGTAATAGTAGAATGGGATCTTGCCGTTCGTGATGTCCGCTGACAGCTTGGCCCATTCCGGCGTCTTGAGCTGCGCGTTGATGCCGACGGCGCGCAACATGGCGACCATCGCCTCTGCCGTCTGCTTGTCGTTCGTGTAGCGGTTCATGGTCGAGTAGAAGTCAACCGTGAGGCCGTTCGCGAAACCGGCCTGTTTGAGCAGCTGCTTGGCCTTTTCCGGGTTGTAGTCGTAACGCGGCTTCAGGTTCGGGTCATAGGCGTATTGCCCCTCGCCGATCGGGCCATCGAGGCGGTCGGCGAGGCCGCCGAGGATCACGTCGACCAGCGTGTCGCGATCGATGGCGTACGCCACCGCCTGGCGCAGCAGCTTGTTGTCCCACGGCTTGAAGGCGGGATTCATGGCGAGGAAGTTGACCTCGATGCCGGGACCGACCGACACCCGCGCGCGCTGCGAGCCTTTGATCCTGTCCACCATGTGCGGGGGAATGTACTGGGCGATCTGGATCTCGCCGTTGAGGAGCGCCGTCACCCGCTGTTCCGGCTCCTTCATGATCTGGAAGATCAGCTCGTCAGGGCTTTCCTTGGCGGCGAACACGTTGTCCGGCACCTTCTCGAGCACGAGCCTCTGCCCCGTATTCACCTGGACGATGCGATAGGGCCCGAAGCCGACCGGGTGTTCGCGGTCGGCGACCTCGGGGCCGTATTGATCGTGGACTTTCTTGTTGGTGACGATGAGACGGTCGAAAACCAGGAACAGCAGCGTCGCGATCGGCTCCTCGGTCGTGATCTTCAGCGTGTGATCGTCGACGGCCTCGATGGTCTTGATATCCTTGCCATTCGCTTTCTGCTTGCTTTGCGGGTCGTTCATCCGCCGCCAGTGCGAATGCACCACGTCATGGGCCGTAACAGGATCGCCGTTGTGCCACTTCACGTCCTTGCGCAGCCGGAAGATCCACGTGGTCTGATCCTGGGCTTCCCAGCTCTCGGCCAGCATGGGCGTGAGCTGGCCTTTCTTGAAGTCGTAGCGGCCAAGGCAGCCGTAAGTCTGGCAGCCATTGGTGTAGCTGAGCGCATTGCTCTCGAGATACGGATTGACGGAGATGCTTGCCGTCGTGCCGACGACGACGCGGGTCTTGGCGATCGCTTCGCCGGTAACCCCGAGAACAAGGCCGGCAAGGGCGAAGGCGGCGACCCTGATGGCATGAAGCATGTCCGTGTCTCCTCCTTAAGCGATGGAGTTCGAGTGTGCTGCGCGACGCCTGAGCGTCGCTCACGTCAGATAATAGCCGGAGTGGATCGCCTCGAGCCATAACTCGATCGCGGCCGGAATCAGTCCGCTCGGGAGGCCTTCCTCGGCTCGCTGATACGCATGCGCGCCGGTGCCGAACTGGACGACGCGCACCTTCGGCGCCGGCTCGATCTTCGCAAGCGTCGGCACGATCTTGCCGAAATAATTGTCCTTCGAATGGTCGCGGCTGTTGGCGGCGATGATGTAGAAGAGCGGCGGCACCGGCTTCACCCCGGGGCCGGACAGCGGCAGCGGATAACCGGTATAGCGTTTGACCAGATCCTCGGTCGCCGCGTCCGACAGCTTCAGCCGCGCCGCCACGGCGCGTGCCGCTGCCTCGAGCTGCGGCGCCGCGTTGATGTGGATGATGTATTCCGCCTTGATCTGCGGCAGGTGCTTGGCGGCGTCCCACGCCGCGAACACGTCCTCGATCAGCGCCGGCAGGCTCATGAGTGCCTGCGGTCCCTGCTGCTTGAGCACCTCGGCGCCGCGATAACGCGCGATGTCGCGCCAGGTCCGCACCACGAGATCGTTGAACGGGCTTGGCCAGACGTTGCCGTTCACCATCTGCCAGATATAGCCGAACGGCGAGTTCTCGATACCGGCGATGCCGACGGCATTCTCGACCCGCTGCAGCATCATGTGCGAGAACGGACCGCCGGTCGAATGGCCGTGCGCATAGATCGAGAATTCCGACGGCGGAAAGTGCCGCTTGCAAAAGTCCTGAATTGCCGTCTCGAAGGCGAGCGGCCAGGCGGCCATGCGGTCGTAGAAGGGGGTACCCGGCTTCGCGCGGGCGAGCATCAGGGTTCCGTAAGTCTTCTTGAGCGAAGGATCCTGCACGAGATCGTATTGATCGCGGGTGATCGGCTCGTCGCGCTTCCAGATCGGCGTGCGCACCGAGCCGTCCGGGTGGATCGTGTCGCCCGGCCAGTTGTGTTCCGGGTCGTCGAAATAGAAGCGGCCCGGATAAGTCAGGTTGACGGACTTGATGCCGTATTTGCGCGCCAGCATCAGGCAGAGCTGCTCGTGCACCCGGTAGTCGCCCGCGCCGCCATGCATCACGAAGAAACCGATCTTGCGGCCATCGGGACCGGTTGGGATCTTGCTCGCATCGGCAGGCTCGTAGACGATCGCCGCCATGTCCCATTCGAGGCCCGCGGCCTCGATGCGCGCGATGTCTTCCCGGCGCACGATGTCGAGATCGGGCTGCGCGAGCACGCGCTCCGAGATGGCGACGAGCTCTGGTTTGGACAGGTAATCCGGCGGCGCCCATTCAGCAGTTGCGCGAACTGGAGTGGAACGATTCATGCCGGAAGTCTCCTTCGACCGAACGCCAATAGCCGGGAACGGCTGCCTTTATGCGGCGTTCGATCGCCCAGGGTCAAGCTCGACGACCGATTCTGTCCGGAAGTGTGCGCCATGCGAACGTCCGGCATCACGCCGTACCGCGCGAGACGCGTCGTGTGTTCCTGCCTTCGTCTCCAGATTCGATAGCGTCGCTCTGCTTGACACCACCCTCCGGTGATCGTGCACTGTAGCGGCAGCGAGCCGGCACGCCTGCGCGGAGGCTCAACACTTGGGGGGAAATTGCAGATGAATTTGCGGGACAGAATCGGCGTCGACCTCGGCCAGCGCTGCAAGATCGAGGATGGCCTCGACGCCGCCGTGCAGCACGGCATCCGCTGGCTCGACGTCAAGATCGACGTCGCGCCGAACGCCATCGAGACGCTGACGCCCGAGCGCATCAAGGGAATCCGCGACACCTGCGAGCGGAATAACATCCACATCGGCGTGCATACGATGTCGGCCGTCAATGTCGCCGAGGTCGCTCCGCATGTGCGCGACGGGGTCGACAACTACCTCAAGGGTCACCTGGAGGCCTGCAAGAAGCTCGGCGGCGAGTGGATGGTCGTGCATGCCGGCTACCATTTCACGTCCGACAAGAAGATGCGCATGGAGGCTGGGCTCGAGCGGCTGAAGCGGCTGAGCGGCCAGGCCGAGAAGCTCGGCGTGACCCTGCTCCTCGAGAACATGAACTGGGAGCCGGACGATGCCGAGGTCCATTACCTCGCGCACAACGTGGAGGAGACCCGATTCTATTTCGACCGGCTCGACTCGCCCAACCTGCGCTGGGCCTTCACGGCCAACCACGCGCATATCGTCGATGACGGGGTCGACGCCTTCATCGAGGCCTTCGACGTCAAGCGCTGCGACGAGGTGCGCATCGCCGATTGCTGGCGCAACGGCAAGGAGGAACACCTCCTGCCCGGAAAGGGCGACTTCGACTTTCCGGGTCTGTTCCGCAAGCTCGACGAGCGCGGCTTCACCGGCCACTACATGGCCGCCTTCGGCACCCTGCAGGACATGGTCGAAGGCCGCGAGAAGCTCGCCCGCATGGCATGACGTCGAGGCTCCACGGCTGCTTCACCGCCGGCCGGCGGTGAAGCAGCGCAGGGGCGATCGTCCTATTTGAGCATCCCCACGGCCTTGAGGGCCGCCGTTGCGCTCTCCTGGTTGTTCTTGATGTAGGCGGCGTATTCCTTGCGCGGCAGGTACATGTCGAGCCAGCCACGCTCCTTCATGATCTGCTTCCAGGTCGCGGTCTTGACCAGCTTGGCGAACACCTCGTCGAGCGCCTTCAGCTGCTCTTCGTTGAGGCTCTTATGCGCCGACAGCCCGCGCCAGTTGGCGAAGACCACGTCGACTCCCTCCTCCTTCAGCGTCGGCGCGTCGACGCCCTCCTGCCGCTGCGGGGCGGCGACGGCGAGCACCTTGAGCGCGCCCGACTCGACCTGCTGCGCGAAATCCTGGTAGCCGCCGGTGCCGACGCTGACCTGACCGCCGAGCACGGCGATGACCACGTCGCCGGTATTCTCGTGCGGGACGAAGTTCATGACCTTGGGGTCGAGGCCAGCAGTACGGATGACGTTGGCGCAGAAGACGTGATCGGTTGCGCCGGGCGAGCCGCCGGCCCATGTGACCGAGCCAGGCGCGGCCTTGTATTTCGCCATCAGCTCCTTGAACGAGCTGATGCCCGAATCCTTTTTGGTGACGATCACCTCCCACTCGCCGGCGAGCAGCGCCACGGGCGTCACGTCGTCGATCGACACCTTCGTCTTGTTGGAGATCGGGAACAGGATGTGGCCGGCGCCCTGCGTCAGCACGGCGTGCGCGTCACCCTGCTTCGAGGAGATGAACTGCGCGAAGGCGACCATGCCGCCGCCGCCGGCGATGTTCACGACGCGCGGGTTGCGCACGATGTTCTCCTTCTGCAGCGCCTGCGCGACCGCGCGGGCCACCTGGTCCTGGCCGCTGCCCGGCCCGCCCGGCGCCACCATCTCCAGCCTGTCCATCTGCGCGACCGCGGCCGATGCCGACAGGCAAAGCGCCGCGATCGTGACGAGGGTTGATCTTAACGGACGTCCACTCATTCGCTTCCTCCCAATACCCTTCTGTTGACTTCACTGGCGGCCGAGGCGGCCGTCTTGTTGTGCTGCACAGGCTAGCCAGTCCTCCGTTGTTTACAAGCGCCCGACGGCGCCGCTCTGGGAATCACCCGTCAGCTGCTTCCCCCGACTGCTTGCACCGGCGTCCGGGAGCGCAGCCTGAGGAGCAGCGGCCCGCACAGGAGCAGCAGCGACAGGATCAGGAGGCCGCAGGACCCCGGGCGGGTGAAGAAGATGAACGGGTCGCCCTGGCTGATGGCGAGCGAGCGGCGGAGCATCAGCTCCATCATGGGGCCGAGCACGAAGCCGAGCACGCACGGGATCAGGGGCACGCTCATCACGCGCATGACGAAGCCCATCATGCCGATCGCCCACAGAAGGCCGATATCGACGGCGTTGTTGTTGAGCGTGAAGGCTCCCAACGTCGCGAAGCATAGGATGCCGGCATAGAGGAGCGGCTTCGGCACCGACAGCAGCCTCACCCAGACGCCGACCAGGGGCAGGTTCAGGACCAGCAGCAGCACGTTGCCGATATAGAGGCTGGCGATCATCCCCCACACGAGATCGGGGTTGGACGTGAACAGCAGCGGGCCCGGCCGCAGCCCGTATTGCTGGAACGCCGCCAGGAGCACGGCGGCGGTCGCCGAGGTCGGCAGGCCGAGCGCGAGCAGGGGCGCCAGCGCGCCGGCGGCCGACGCGTTGTTGGCAGCCTCGGGGCCGGCGACGCCCTCGATAGCGCCGCGCCCGAACTCCTCGGGATGTTTCGACAGCCGCTTCTCCGTCGCATAGGACAGCATCGTCGGCACTTCGGCGCCGCCGGCCGGCAGGGCGCCGATGGGAAATCCCAAGGCCGTGCCGCGCAACCAGGCCTTCCAGGACCTCGCCCAATCCTCGCGCGTCAGCCACAGCGTGCCGCGCACGGCCAGCACGCTCTCCTGCATCCTGGCGCTCATGAAGGCGACATAGAGCGTCTCGCCGACCGCGAACAACCCGACCGCCACGATGGTCACGTCGATGCCGTCGAGAAGCTCGAGGACGCCGAAGGTGAAGCGGGCCTGCCCGTTTTGCGGATCGAGGCCGACGGCGCCGAGCAAGAGCCCGAGGCAGAGGCTGGCGAGACCCTTGGCGGCGGAGTCGCTGATGATGCCGGTAGCGGCGGCGAGCGCCAGCACCATGAGCGCGAAATATTCCGGCGGCCCCAATGCCAGCGCCAACCTCACCATCAGCGGCGCGACGAAGGTCAGCGCGATCGTGGCGAGGGTGCCGGCGACGAAGGATCCGATGGCGGCTGTCGCCAGCGCCTGGGCGCCGCGCCCGGACCGCGCCATGGCGTTGCCTTCGACCGCGGTCATCATGGCGCCTGGTTCGCCGGGCGTGTTCAGGAGGATGGAGGCGGTCGAGCCGCCATATTGCGAGCCGTAGTAGATGCCCGCGAACATGATGAAGGCGGCCGTCGGATGCACGTTGTAGGTCAGCGGCATCAGCAGCGCCACGGCGGTCGACGGGCCGATCCCCGGGAGCACGCCGATGGCCGTTCCGATCGTCACGCCCACGACGGCCCACAGCAGATTGTAGGGCGTCGCGGCGACGGCAAATCCGTGCGCCAGGGCGCTCAGTGTATCCATGACGTTGTCCCGGCGGCCGCGGCGGCGGCACGCGCGTTCTGCCCCGTCTGGGGGCGTTGACTAGAACAGCTTCTCGACAAGACTGCCCACCGGAAGGCGAAACCCGAGCCCGAAATTGAAGACGGCGAAGGTGGTGCTCGCCAGCACCAGGCCGAACAGCAGGTTCTGGAGCATGTTCAGGCGCCCGAAGACGCGGGCCACCACCGCGAACGCCACCGTGCTGACCGCAATCCAGCCGAGCGGCTGAACCAGCAGCATCTGCAGGATGAGGGCGAACGAAATCGCCGCTACGGCGATCCAGTCGCGGCCCGGCGCCATTTCGGCGGAGCCGCCGCGGACCGCGCCCATGAGGATGCTGAGGCCGCTGGCGAACAGGCCGGCGGCGATCATGTAGGGAACCGCCCGCGGCCCAACCGTGTCGTAGCCGAACCCGGCCGTGATGGTCGCGCCCTCGGCGGCGACGCCGACGGCGAGGATCATAAGCCCGGCGCCCAGCCAGGCTTCAGGTGATTGGATCGCGCGCCCGTCCACGCCTTGCCCCGAACCTGTTTTTCCCGCGCGACGCCCCTCTAGGCGCCCGCGGCTTTCTTCGCGCGCGGGTCGAACAGCCCGATCGAGCTGTCGTATTTGTCGAGCGCCTCGGCGCCGAGAAACTCGCGCTCGATCTCCAGGAGCTTCGGGAATCCGGTCAGCTCGAGGAAGCCGAACATGCCGACCTGATGATCCTTGTGCGACTGCGTGAACTCGTTGAAGGCAGCGATGCCGTCGCGCCGCAGCTTGGTCAGGAAGTCGAACATCATCATCTGCGCGATCTTCGAGATGGAGATGTCGTAGATCGAGATGCGGAAGTCGCGGAACTCGCGTTCGGTGAGTGGCGGGCTGATGCTGATGTTGAGCTTGAGCAGGGCCTCGGGGAAGGCCTCGCGCACCCGGCGGATTTCCTCGCGCGACTGCAGGGCCGTGATCATCATCATGTCCACGCCGGCGGCGAGGTAGGCCTCGCAGCGGCGCAGCACCTCGTCGACGCTGCCGCCGACGCAGGCGCGCGAATCGGTGCGCGCCAGGATGACCACGTCCGGATCGAGATTGTCGCGCACGGCGATGGCGGCGCGCAGCTTGCCGACGGCCTCGGCGGCGGGGATGATCTGGACCCCGTTGGTGAAGCCGCAGCGCTTGGGAAAGACCTGGTCCTCGATGAACAGGCCGGCGACGCCGGCATCGATCAGCTCGCTGACGGCGCGGGTGGCATTGAGGACGTTGCCGAAGCCGGTTTCGCAATCCGCGATGACCGGGATCGACACGGCGCGGCAGACCCGGCGCGCATTGTCGACCACTTCCGACATGGTCATGAGGCCGGCGTCGGGCAGCCCGAGGATGTGCGCCGAAGCCTGCGATCCCGACAGTCCGAACAGCCTGAAGCCTGTGGCTTCGGCAAGCTGCGCGTGATGCGGCGTGGCCCCGCCGATCGAAATAAGCGGGCGCTCGTCCTCGCGCAGCTGCCGGCGCAGCTCCGTGCTCGCCTTGCCCTGGATGACCTGTGGCCTTAGCCGCATGCTGCGCTCCCCCGACGCGTCGCGCCGGGTGATCTCGCGCGGGGCATGTCCCGACGCTTCCTCCGGCTCATTGCTTCAGGCGCAGCGTAACGGCAGTCCGCCCCATGTCAACGAGGGCGCATCGGCAGCGCGGCAAGCGCGGCGGCCCGTCTTCCGTCAGGAATGTCGGCGCACGCGCTGAACCAGCGCTCGATCGGGGCGAGCAGATCGTGCGCCTGCTGCGACTTGCCTTGCATGCGCCACAGCCGCGCTATCGCCGTCGCGGCATGCAGCTCCCAGGATTTCGCGTGCTGCCGCCGCGCCAACGCGAGCGCGCGCTCGAAATGCTCTTCCGCGGCCATAGTGTCGGGGTCGGGGGACATCAGTGCGATGTCGCCGGCAACGCGATGCAGGTCGGATTCGCACCACCGTTCGTCGGTCGCCTGCACCGCATCCATCGCCTCGCCGATACAGCGCCAGGCTTCGTCGAACGCGCCGAGTTGGGCATGGGCGCGCGCCAGGATCGACATGTACCAGGGTGCATAGGTGGTCGCTCCGGTCGAGCGCATTGCGGCGATGCCAGACGTCATCATCGGGACCGCTTCCGCCGCCTTTCCGGCGAGGCTCAGCAGTTGCCCTCTCAGAAGCATCGCATACGCCTTCCAGAACAGGGTTCTTTTCTCGTCGGCCAGAACTGTCAGTTCGTCTATGGACGCGTCCGCCGCCGCCGCTCGTCCGCACGCGATGAGGGTCAGCGTCGTATGCGACAGCCCGTACATCGTGGTGGCGGCATGGCCGATGTCGCGCGCGTCTCGGAGCGCATGCTCGACATCCGCGAGAGCTGCTTCGGGATGGCCAAGCGCCCACAGCGCAATTGCCCGCCAGGAAAAGGCCGATACCCGGGCGTCGTGGGCAAATTGCGTCGCCAGCGCGCGATGCTCGTCGGGGTCATACAGCGTGATCGCCCGGTCGAGATGCTCCCGCCCATCCACAAAATCTCCCGTGATGACGAGCGAGATCCCCATCACGAGGTGCCCGATGACAAGCGCGCCGGCCGCCTTGCGCTCCTGCGCCCTGGCCAGAAACTGCGCCGCCAGCCGGCGCGCCACATCGCCCTTGAGCGCCACGCGATTGGCGACCCAGAAGCCGTAGAGAACCGAGAACGGCATCAGCGGATCTTCGGGCGGCTCTCCCATCGCCTCTGCCTGCTCGATCAGCTCGTGGGCGCGCATGAACGACGCCTGTGTCTCGGGCGCGGCATGGCCCTTGGTGTGTATCAGCGCGTTTGCGAGTTCGACCTGGAGCCGGATCGCCTCGCGCCGACTCACCGCCGTCGCCGGCAGGGTCGCAATCTGGTCGAGGGCGCGCGCGATCTGCTCCGCGGCTTCGCGCAGAGCCGAGCGCGCGAGCGAACGCCGCCCGGCTCTGGCCCACAGCCCTGCGGCATTCTCGATCAGGCCCGCCTCGGTGCAATGGCGCGCCAGCAGTTCGGGCCGACTCTCGGCGACGTCCGGAAAATGGTTTTCGATGGCTTCGGCGATGCGGGCGTGAAGGGTGCGCCGGGGCTCGCGCAACAGCGCTCCGTAGGCCGCGTCCTGCACCAGCGCGTGCTTGAACAGAAACGTCGGATCGGGCGGCCCGCCCTGGCGGAACAGAAGACCGGCCGTCACGAGGCGGTCCAGCGACGAAGCGAGCTCCGCCTCCGGGCGACGTGCCACCGTGACAAGGAGCCGCCAGGAGAACTCGCGGCCGATGGCAGCGCCGATCTGGGCGATCTCCCGTGCCGCCCCCAGCCGGTCAAGTCGGGCCATCAGAGACGCGTGCAGAGTTGCCGGGACGGCGGAGGCGCGGGCGGGGACCGCGGCGGCCGTTCGCAGCGCGCCCGCCTCGTCTCCCGCCTCCAGCACCGCCTTGGTCATCTCCTCCACGAACAGCGGGATGCCGTCGGTGCGCTCGATGATGTCCTGCCGCACATCCGCCGGCAGCGCCGCGTTTCCGACGATCCGGTCGATCACGAGCTCGATGTCAGGGCGGGGCAGCCGGTCGAGCGCCAGACTCGTGACGTGCGGCTGCCCACTCCAGGGCGGCTCGAACTCCGGACGCGACGTGACGATCAGCAGCACGCGGAGGTCGGCGAGGCGGTCGATCATCCACCCGAGCGCCTCGAGGCTCGTCGGATCGGCCCAATGCGCATCCTCGAAGATGATCAGCACCGGCTTGGCGCGCGCCAGCGCCTCGAGCTGCCGCACGAGCGCTTCGAGCGTCTGTTGCCGGCGCTGGGCGGGCGCGGGCTCCGCCGGGGGATACCGCCCGTCGCTCGGCATCGACAACATGTCGGCGAAGAGTGCCGCGTCCGCGGCCGGCGTCGAGGTCCTTGCGAGCAGGGCATCCAGCTTGTCGAGTTTCGTCTGCGGCGTGTCCTCGCGCGCCAGTCCGGCCGCGCGTTCCATCTGCCCGATGATCGGGCGGAGGGCGCTGTCGGTGTGCTGAGGCGAGCAGAAATAGCGCAAGCGCGCGTGCGGCTCCGCGTCGAGGCTGTCGAGAAGCGCGGCCGTGAGCCGGGATTTGCCGATGCCGGCCTCGCCCGACAGCAGCACCACGTGGCCGTTTCCGGCCTTTGCGTCCGCCCAGCAGCGGGCAAGCAGTCCGGTTTCGCGCGTCCGCCCGACGAGGGCCGTCGGACCCCTCCCGCGCAATGCCTCGAACCGGCTCTCGATCGGTCGAAGGCGAAGCGTCGCCCACGCCCGCACCGCCTTTTTGATCCCTTTGAGGTCCCGGGCGCCGAGATCCTGCAGCTCGAAGAGATCACCGACAAGCCTTCGCGTATCGTCGGCGATGACCACCATATCCGGCTCGGCGACCGCCTGCAGGCGCGCGGCCAGATTGGGCGTCTCGCCGACGATGCCGCGCTCCTGTGCTTCGCCCGATCCGATCAGGTCGCCGACAATCACGAGGCCGGTGGCGATCCCGACGCGGCTCTGAAGCGGAACGTCCCGGTCGCCCCCTGCGACGGTCGCGACGGCCGCGATCAGCTCCAGGCCCGCGCGCACGGCCCGCTCGGCGTCATCCTCCCGGGCCTGCGGGTATCCAAAATAGACCAGGGCGCCGTCGCCGAGATACTTCGCCACGTAGCCGTCATGGCGGCTCACCACGTCTCTGACACATCTCCGATAAGCCGAGAGCAGGTCGCGCAAGTCCTCGGGGTCCATGCGTCCCGACAGCGCCGTCGAGCCGACCAGATCGCTGAACATCACCGTGACCTGGCGGCGTTCCGCTGCATCGCCAGCTGGGTCGCCCAACGCCTCCGCATGACCGGCTCGCACTGTCGCATCGGTGCGCAGCGCCGCAACTGCGTCGAGCAGCTTGCGACGATGTCCGACAAGGACGACGCCAAGATCCTTCAGGTCGTCCGCGGTCAAGCTCGGGAGGACGGTGCCGTCTATGGCGTTGTCGCGGAAAGCCGCCTCGTACTGACTAAGGCCGAGGCCGCTCAGCCATGCGCCAACATCCATGGTGCGTCGTCTCCACCTGGAGAGCAACATCCTCAAGACGGCACGGGCTGTCCAGCCCGCGCCGACAGTCACCGCCCGCCGGTCACGTCGAGCAGCGCTCCCGTGGTGTAGGATGCGGCATCGCTCAACAGCCAGACGATCGCTTCGGCGACCTCGTCCGGCTGGCCGGCGCGCCCGAGCGGCGCGGCGCCGCCGAGCCGCTGCACGCGATCGGGCTGGCCGCCGCTGGCGTGGATCTCGGTCTCGATCAGCCCTGGCCGCACCGCGTTCACCCTGATGCCTTCGGCGCCGAGTTCCTTGGCGAGGCCGATGGCCAGCGTGTCCAGGGCCGCTTTCGCGCCGGCATAGTCGACGTATTCGGACGGCGCACCGAGGCGCGCCGCGATCGACGACACCAGGACGATCGCCCCGCCTCGGCCGCCCCGGCTCCGCGCCATTCGCCGGGCGCTCTCTCGCGCGCACAGATACGACCCGAGCACGTTCACGTCGAAGATGCGGCGCATGCGCTCCGCGCTCATGTCCATCAGCCGCGACGGCGGCGCCACGATCCCGGCGTTGATCACCACCCCGTCCAGCGGTCCGAGGTCGCGCTCGGCGGCGTCGAACAGGGCGACGACGTCAGCCTCCGCGGACACGTCGCCCTGCAGCGCGACGGCCTTTCCGCCACCGCTTTTGACTGCCGCGACCACCTCGTCTGCGGCGGCCCGGTTGCCGACGTAGTTCACGCCCACGGACCAGCTCCTCTTGGCTGCGATCAGGGCTGCCGCGCGGCCGATCCCCCGGCTCGCGCCCGTGATCAGGATGCTCTTCTTCATGTGTTCCCCGCCAGCGAACGAGATTGTCTGCAACCCGAATGGTTACGGCGGTCGCGCAGCCTTGTCCGCTCTCGCCACTGCAATCGAGGCATGCCACGGCCGCAGCGCTGCTGTAGAGTGGCGGCTGCCGCACGGGGTCCGGTCGCATCACGCTGCGGCGCAGGATGGCCGCCGCCGCGCGGCCTGACGATCGGGAGCCGGGATTATGGGATCCGCTCAGTTCCGCAAGCCGGGACCGGTCAGGCGAACCGTTGCTCTCGTGCTTGCTCTCGCCTTGATCGGCGCCGGCGGGTGGCTCCTCCATCTTCATTTGAGCTACGGCGAGGTCGTCAGCCGGAAGCTCGTCGTCGCCTTCTCCATGATGATCGGCGCCGGCGTCCTGCTGTTGCCGACGGCGCTCGGGCGCTGAGCCTCCGGCCTGTCCGGCCCCGGCTATCGATTGTTGACTCGCCGGGGCCGGATTTGCTTGTCTCTGCAACCGGGTGCGGCGCAGCCTTGGGAGGGGAGCATGCCGGCCAAATCCAAGAAACAGCAGATGGCCGCGGGCGCCGCGCTGGCGGCGAAGCGCGGCGAAACGTCGAAATCCAGCCTGAAGGGCGCGTCCAGGCAAATGGCCGACTCGATGAGCGAGACGGAGCTCAAGAAGATGGCCAGCGTCAAGCGCAAGAAGTTGCCGAAGCGCGCGTCGAAGTAACCACGCCCGTCCGCGCAGCGGCCGGACAGCAGGGCGGCACATCATCGGCCGTGCAACCGCAACGGGGTGCAGAGCGGCACGGCTCGCGCGGACTGCCATCACTCGGCGCCGTGCCGCGGCCGTGACGCTCCTGGCCGCGTCCTCTGCCGTCGCCACGGATGCACTAGTTGCAGGTGACCGCCTTCGCCTCGGCGCCGCTGCGCGCCGCGTCGACCGTGCACGTCATTCCGGCCTTGATGCTCTTGCGGTCGCCCTTCTGCCCTGCGACGGTCACCTCCGTCCGTGAACCGGAGATGGACGTCTCGAAGGTCTTGCCGTCGGCCAGTTGAAGGACCACTTGCCGCCCGTCGTCCTTCAGGTCGGCGATGACTCCTTTCATCGCGGCCGCGACAGGCTCCTTTTTCTCAAGGGCGCCCTTGAGCACGGCGACCGTCTCCGGACTCTGATCGAGCGCCGCCCTGACCATCGCAAGAACGTCGTCGCCATAAGCCGGATCAACCGTTATGGACGCGCGCAAAGCCTTGGCCTGCAGATCCGGATCTTCCATGGCTTTGCGGTAGGCACTGCGCAGCGCTTCCAGCCGGTCCTGCGGGATTCCCGGAGGTCCCGCCGTGAGACGAGAGATGTCGCCCTGCGATTGAACGAGCGCGACAAGTTGCCGAGCGACCGGGTCGCTGACGAGATCCTTCAATTGCGGCGTGTCCGTCTCCTTGCCGCCGATCTGGGCAATCTGGCGGGCAAAGCCGTTGCGCACGAACGCCGCGAAGGTCGAGCGCGACCCGAGGGCGCCGCCGATTTCGCCGCGACGCATCGCCAGCTCATCCTCGGTGCCGCTGTAGCCCGTCAGGATGCGCACCGGCAGCTTCAGGGCGTTGGCCAGCATCGTCGTCTCGACAAAGGCGGCGCTGCCGACACCGGCGGTCGCGAAATTGACCGGCTCCTTGCGTCCGCGCAGGTCCGCGAATGTCCTGACCGGCACCTGTTCGGCGATGACGATGACGCGCGGATCGGCTGCTCCCTTACCGATCCATGACATCCTGGTCAGGTCGAATCTCACGCCGTCGAGCCCGATCAGCTGGTTGTAGATCAGGCCGGTATTGAAAGTCCCGATCGTCAGGCCATCCGGCCTCGCCGCATAGATCGCGTTGGCGCCGATGAGGTGGCCCGCCCCGGGCATGTTCTTCACGACAAAAGTGGAGCCCGGCAGATATTTTTGCATGTAGTCGGCGACCAGCCGGCCGAACAGGTCGTAATTACCGCCCGGCGCCGTCGCGACGATGTAGGTCACGGTCCTGCCCGCGTAGAAATCGGCACCTTGCTGGGCGCGTGAGGGCAGTGCTGTCGTCAGAGCAGCCGCGCCGGCGAGGGATGCGAGCGCCAGCCGCCATACGCGCGTGGGCATCGGGTCCTCCCTTGTCTTCGTGACCGCGTGCGGGCTTTCCGACTGTGCATTCTCTTGTCGCGATCACCGGGAGATTAAGCCGGGTTTCATGGGCGGTGAAGACCTGATCCGCGAGGATCAAGTCCTCGATTGCGGCGGGGCCGTCCGCATCCCGATCGCCGTCGCATCCATGCGGGCGTCAAGACACGCAACGAAAAGGTTGCATTTCTGGTAAGACGTGCGTAATACGATCAGCAACCAGGAGGTTGCGCATGTCCGACCGCATCGAAAAGGCAATCGCGCTCCAGGCTCCGGTCTCGTGGGTTTGGCGCGCGCTGACCGACCACAACGAGTTCGGCATGTGGTTCCGTGTCCGGCTGGAAGGACCGTTTGTGCCGGGACAGGTGTCGCGCGGGCACATCACCTATCCCGGCTACGAGCACCTGCGGTGGGAAGCGGTCGTGCAGAAAATGGAGCCCGAGCGCCTGTTCTCGTTCACCTGGCATCCCTATGCGGTCGATCCCGACCAGGATTACGCGCGCGAGCCGCCGACGCTTGTCGAGTTCACCCTGCAGGCGACGCCGACCGGGACTTTGCTGCGTGTCGTCGAATCGGGCTTCGACAAGCTGCCGAACAAGCGGCGGCTCGAAGCGTTTCGGATGAATGAAGGCGGCTGGAGCGAGCAAGTCAAGAACATCGCGCAGCATGTCGCGCAAGCGGGCTGACCAGGCGCTGGCCGCGCGGGCCAGCGTGTTCGCCGCGCTGGGCGACGAGACGCGCCTGTCGGTGCTCGCCAGGCTGAGCAACGGCCAGCCGCAGTCGATCTCCCGCCTGACGGCCGGCACCAACCTGTCACGTCAGGCGGTGACCAAGCACCTGCGCGTGCTCGCGAATGCGGGCGTGGTGCGCAACCTGCGCAGCGGCCGCGAAAGCCTGTTCGCGCTCGAGCCGCGGCCGATCGAGGATCTTCGCGATTACCTCGATCAGGTTTCGCGGCAATGGGACGACGCGCTCGCCCGGCTCAAGGCCCACGTGGAAAATTAGAGCCGTTGCTTGAGGAAGCGCAGCAGGCGGTGGGCGAAGAACGCCGAAAAGCTCTGCGGCTCGTCGAGGGGATCGGGAAGCCAGTAATGCGGCGCGCCCGCCACGATCACGCTGCGCACCAGGTAGCGTGCCTGCTTGAGCGCTTCGAGGAAAACTTCGCTCTGTCCGGGATCGACGATGTCGTCATGCGTGCCCCAGGCGAGCAGGAAGGCGGTCGCGTTGTCGTGGACCGAGACGTAGGAAAGCGGCGAGGCGTCGAAGAAGACGCGCCGGTCCTCGACCAGGCTCGTCCCGAGGAACATCTCGGTCAGGTGATCGCGCGGCCGCGTGAGCTGGTCGTGCCGCCATTGCGCCGCGAGGTCGAAGATGCCGTAGACGGCGATCCCGGCCTTGACGCGGGTCGGCACGCCGGCCAACGGCTCCGCATCGTCTGCCTTGGAAAAGATCGGCTTGTCGCCGGCGAGCGCCACGAGGGCGGCGAGATGCCCGCCCGCCGACTCGCCCAAGAGGGCGACGCGGTCCGGTGCGATCCGCCACGCCTGGGCGCGGCTCTTGACGAATTGGACGGCTGCGCGGACGTCGTGAACCGCATGCGGGAATGACGCCTGCCCGGCCTTGGCGAGCCGGTAGGTCGGGGCGAACACGACGTAGCCGCGCTCGGCCAGCCACGGTCCGAAATGCCGGAAGACGTCGGCGCCCGCATTGCGCCAGCCTCCGCCATGCAGCGCGACGATCATCGGATGCGGCCCCGGCCCGGTAGGCGAATAGAGCGTGCCCGCCAAGGCCTGGTCCCCGCGCTTCACGTAGCAGACGCCCTCGCGGATCTCGCAGCGCGCGCCGCCGGGCCCGACGGTTTCTTCAAAAGGATGCGTCACCTGGTCTATCCCGGATCGTGGATCTGCGCCGAGCGGGGCCGATCGGCGGCGGCCGCCGCCTCGCCGGCCAATGCTTACATCGCGCAACAGCCGCCGGGGTCAACACAGGGCATCTGGTGTCCCTCGGCAACGCAATCCCCACGGTGGAATGGCGGCCTGGGCAGGAAGAGCCGTTGACTTCGGGTTCCCGGGATGACTGAACTGCGCAAAACCTCGGATTGCGAAGGGGCAAGACCCATGAAACAGCTTTGCACAAGCCTTGGCGTCGCCGCGCTTCTCGGCACGCTGGCGGCGCCCGCCCTGGCCCAGGAAAAGGTCAGGATCGGCGTTGTCACGACCCTGACCGGGCCGGCGGCCGTCCTCGGCCAGCAGCTCCGCGACGGCTTCAACCTCGCTCTCAAGGATCTGGGGGGCAAGCTCGGCGGCCGCGAAGCGGAAATATTCATCGTCGACGACGAGCTCAAGCCGGACGTGGCCGTGACCAAGGTCAAGGGCCTGATCGAACGCGACAAGGTCGACGTCCTGGTCGGCCCGGTCTTTTCGAACGTATTGGGGGCGATGGCCAAGCCCGCCACCGATGCGCAGGTCGTGCTGATCAGCCCCAATGCCGGCCCCTCCAGCCTCGCCGGCAAAGGCTGCCACGCCCTGTTCTTCGCGACGTCCTACCAGAACGATCAGAACCACGAGGTTCTCGGCAAGGTGGCTCAGACGCGCGGCTACAAGCGCGTCTACCTGCTCGCCCCGAACTACCAGGCCGGCAAGGACGCGCTCGCCGGCTTCAAGCGACATTTCAAGGGCGAGATCGTCGAGGAATCCTATGTGCCGCTCAACACGCTCGACTTCCAGTCGGAGCTCGCCAAGATCGCATCGATGCGGCCGGACGCGCTGTTCACGTTCATGCCCGGCGGCCCGGGCGTGAACCTCGTCAAGCAATACAAGCAGGCCGGACTCGTGGAGCGCATTCCGTTCCTGTCGGCCTTCACGGTCGACGAGTCGACGCTGCCGGCACAGCAGGACGCGGCCGTCGGCATGTTCGGCGGCTCCAACTGGGCGCCGAACCTCGACACGCCCGAGAACAAGAAATTCGTCGCGTCTTACGAGAAGGCCTACAATTCCGTGCCCGGCTCCTATGCCATGCACGCCTATGACACGGCCGTGCTGCTCGACAGCGCGCTCAAGCGCGTCAGCGGGCCGCTCGCCGATCGCACCGCCTTGAGCGCGGCGCTCAGGAAGGCCGAGTTCAAGTCCCTGCGCGGCGACTTCAAGTTTGGCACCAACGGCTTCCCGATCCAGGATTTCTACCTGGTCAAGGTCGCCAAGCGCGCCGACGGCAAGTTCCAGACGGAGATCGTCGAAAAGGTCTTCGACGACTACGGCGATGTCTACGCCAAGGAATGCGCGCTGAATAATTAACCTCTCCCCGTCGGGGAGAGGTCGGGTCGCACCGACAGGTGCGACCGGGTGAGGGGAATCACGTTTTTCGGAAAGGGCGCTCCCCTCACCCTACCCTCTGCCCATCGGGGAGAGGGTTCATGCGCCCTTCGTCCCGCGTTACTGCAATGAGCCCAACGCTTTTCCTCGTCCAGGTCCTCAACGGCCTGCAGTTCGGCCTGATCCTGTTCCTGATCGCGGCCGGGCTCACGCTCGTGTTCGGCGTGATGAATTTCATCAACCTCGCCCACGGCGTGCAGTACATGGTGGGCGCCTATCTGGCGGCCGCGTTCACGGCCTGGAGCGGCAGCTTCTGGATCGGGCTCGTCATGGCGCTGCCGACCGCGCTCGCCTTCGGGCTGCTTCTCGAACTTCTCGTTTTTCGTCACCTCTATGACCGCGACCATCTCGACCAGGTCCTCGCCACCTTCGGCGTGATCATCTTCCTCAACGAGGGCGTGAAGCTGCTCTGGGGGGCGGCCCCGCTCAGCGTCCCGGTGCCGGAGGCTCTCTCGGGTTCGGTCGAGATGCCCGGCGGGCTCCCCTATCCCGTCTACCGCCTCGCTATCATCGCCGCCGGGCTGATCGTGGCTCTGCTGCTCTACGCTCTCGTGAACCACACGCGGGTCGGCATGCTGGTGCGCGCCGGCGCCAGCAACGCTCCGATGGTCGCAGCCCTCGGCGTGAACATCAGGCGGCTGTTCATGCTCGTCTTCGGGTTCGGCGCGATGCTGGCGGGCTTCGCGGGGGCCATGGTCGCGCCGATCCTGTCCGTCGAGCCCGGCATGGGCGACAACGTGCTGATCCTCGCCTTCGTGGTCATCGTGATCGGCGGCATCGGCTCGATCCGCGGCGCCTTCCTGGCCGCGTTGCTGATCGGCCTCGTGGACACGCTCGGGCGCGCGCTCGCGCCCCTCATGCTGCGCGTCGTGCTCGATCCGTCGGCAGCGAGCCAGACCGGCCGCGCCCTCGCGCCGATGCTGATCTACATTCTGATGGCAGTGGTTCTGCTCCTCCGCCCCGCCGGCCTTTTCCCGGCGAAACGTTGAGGGCGCCGTTGACTGAACAGCACAACGGCCTTGCCAGCGGCGCCCCGCGCCGGCTCGTCGGCCTCGTCCTGCCGGTCCTCGTCTTCGCCGCCTTCGCGGCCGCGCCGGCCCTCGCCCGCTTCGGCCCGGAGGGCTACATCCTGTCGCTGCTGACCCGCGCCATGATCTTCGGGATAGCGGCCGTGTCCCTCGACCTGATTCTCGGCTACGGCGGCATGATCAGCTTCGGTCACGCGGCCTTCCTCGGCATCGGCGCCTACTCCGTCGGCATCCTCGCCAGCCACGGCGCCGCGGACATGGCCCTGCACCTTCTCGTGACATTGGCCGCCTCGGCCGGCTTCGCGCTCGTCATCGGCGCCGTCTCGCTGCGCACCAGGGGCGTGTATTTCATCATGATAACGCTCGCCTTCGGGCAGATGCTGTTCTTCCTCGCGGTCTCGCTCGCCGCCTATGGCGGCGACGATGGCATGACCCTCGCCGCGCGCAGCCTGGTTGCCGGCCAAAGCCTGCTCGCGAGCCCGAGGACGTTCTATTACTTCGCCTTCGCGTGCCTGCTCGCGGCATTTCTCCTGTGCCGCGCGATCGTGACCTCGCGCTTCGGGCGGGTGCTGCGCGCGGCCCGGGAGAACCCGGTGCGCACCGAGGCGCTCGGCTTCAATCCTGCCGCCTTTCAGCTCGCCGCCTTCGTGATCGCCGGCATGCTGTGCGGCATCGCCGGCTTCCTGCTCGCCAACCACACCGAATTCGTCAGCCCCGCCTACATGACCTGGCAGCGCTCGGGGGACCTGATCTTCATGACGGTGCTCGGCGGCGCCGGGACCGGGATCGGACCGATCGTCGGAGCCGCCGTCTTCCTCCTGCTCGAGGAAATTTTGTCGGAGATCACGCAGCACTGGCGCATGATCTTCGGGCCGCTGCTGATCCTTGTCGTGCTGTTCGGTCGCGGCGGCCTCATAGGCCTTCTGGGCCTCGTACCGCGGCGCCGCCATGGCTGAGCCGCTGCTGCGACTCAAGGGGCTGCGCAAGAGCTACGGCGCGCTGATCGTGTCCGACGACGTGACCCTGGACATCGAGCGCGGACAGCTGCACGCCGTGATCGGCCCGAACGGCGCCGGCAAGACGACGCTGATCAACCAGATCTCCGGCCTCGCTGTCCCGGACGCAGGCAGGATCGTGTTCGACGGCCACGACATCACCACGTTGCCGCTGCACCAGCGCGTGCAGCGCGGGCTGGCGCGATCGTTCCAGATCACCTCGATCCTGCCGGGCTTCTCGGTCCTCGAGAATGTGGCGCTCGCGGTGCAGGCCCGCTCGGGATCGAGCTTCCGCTTCTTCGGCCAAGCGGCGCGCGAACGCCGCCTCAACGAGCCCGCAATGGATGTCCTGCATCAAGTCGGTCTCGGCGAGCGCGCCGCAATGCCGGCGGGATCGCTCGCGCACGGCGAGAAGCGGCAGCTCGAGCTCGCCATTGCGCTCGCCACCGAGCCGAAGCTTCTGCTGCTCGACGAGCCCCTGGCCGGCACCGGTCCCGAGGAATCGGCGCGCCTCGTCGCGATGCTGCAGGCGCTCAAGGGGCGCACGACTATCGTCCTGATCGAGCACGACATGGACGCGGTATTCGCGCTCGCCGACCGCGTCACGGTTCTCGTCTACGGCCGCGTGATCGCCAGCGGCGCGCCCGCCGATGTGCGCGCCAACCCCGAGGTGCGCGCGGCGTATCTCGGCGACGAGACCGCCTGATGCTGTCCGTCTCCCACCTCCAGGCCGCCTACGGCGAAAGCCAGGTCCTGTTCGACGTCTCGTTCGAGGTCGGGCCCGGCGAGGTCGTGACGCTGCTCGGCCGCAACGGCATGGGCAAGACGACGACGGTCAACGCGATCATGGGCCTCGTCCGGCCGACCGGCGGCGCCATCAGCTTTCGCGGCAGGACCATTGCCGGTTTGCCCGCCTACCGTATCGCGCAATGCGGCATCGGCCTCGTCCCGGAAGGGCGGCAGGTGTTTCCGACGCTGACGGTCGAGGAGAACCTCTTGGCGACGAGCGCCGCGCGCGCCGGCCGCCGCTGGACGCTCGACAGCGTCTACGCTCTGTTTCCGACGCTGCGGGCGCGGCGGCGGCATCTCGGCGCGCAACTCTCCGGCGGCGAGCAGCAGATGCTGGCCATCGGCCGCGCCCTGATGACCAACCCGGCGCTTCTGATCCTGGACGAGGCCACGGAAGGCCTCGCGCCGCTGATCCGCGAACAGATCTGGCGCTGCCTCGGCGGGCTCAAGGCGGAGCGCCAGGCGATCCTCGTGATCGACAAGAACGTCGAGGCGCTGACGCGCCTTGCCGACCGGCACGTGATCATCGAGAAGGGCCGCGTCGCCTGGGCCGGTACGAGCGCCCAGCTCGCTGACGAGCCGGGCATCAAGGACCGCTATCTGCACGTGTGATCCCGGCCCGCAGTTGGCGCCGCACGCATCTCCGCCTCTGTTACGCGCGCGACATACGCGACGACATCGCCGTGCAATGCTTCGCCTCTACCATGCGCCGGTCCACTCGCGGCCCTTCGACATGCCTCGTGTCGACCTTTGGGGAGAAAGCACGATGATGCGGACCACCCTCGCAACGCTTGTGATCGCCGGTGCCATCGGCGGGGCCTTGAGCTTTCAGCCGTCCCCGGCTCACGCGGCGGACTCCGGCGCGACCATGCGGCGGCAGCTCGATTGCTGGATCGGCGCCAAGTTCGGCGACCAGCCGGGCCAGCTGGTTCGCGGCTGGGTGTGCGCGCCGCGCGACTACCTCGTGCCCGACGCGAAGCAGGCCGCGGCGCCGGCCGATCGCGAATGGCGGCTCGCGGACAACCAGGATGTCGCCGCGTTCGGTGCTGGCAATCATCATCGCTAGCTGCCTCGCCGGCGGCGCCGCGCCGGCATCGGACCGCTCGGGCGAGACCAGGCTTTACACGATCGTCGACGGCAAGGTGGACGCGAAAACCTATAACGGCTTTCGCCGCTATCACGCCGGCTGCAATCACTGCCACGGCCCCGACGGCGTCGGCTCAAGCTTCGGCCCGTCGCTGGTCGACCGGCTCGGGGATGCCGACGCCTTCCGGCGCGTCGTCATCGAAGGGCGTGTCACGGCCACCTCGGCGATGCCCGGCGCCGGCGACGATGCCAACGTCGCGCCCTATGTGGACGACATCTACGCCTATCTCCGGGCCCGCGCCGACGGCGCGCTCGGGCGCGGCCGCCCGACGAGAATCGGGGACTAGGATCGCTACAGTGAGCGGATGCGTCGCCGCGTGTCTCTACAGCACCCCGAACCGGCGGAACACGGCGTTGAGACTTTCGCCAGCGAGCAGCGCGGCGCGCGTGCGATCCTCCGCCGAGACCTTGTCGAGCGCGCGCGCCAGCGCCTGAGGCGCAATCTCCTTCGGCACGACGACGCAGCCGTCGACGTCGCCGAAGACGAGGTCGCCGGGCTCGGCGCGCACGCCGGCGATCTCCACCGGCACGTCCATGGCGATCATCTCGGCGCGGCCCTTGGTGTCGAGCGGGCCGATGCCGCCGGCGAAGACGGGGAAGCGCATCTCGCGGATGCGGCGCACGTCGCGCACGAGACCGTCGGTCACGCAGCCGGCGGCGCCGCGCATTCGGGAGGCGGTGGTGAGAAGCTCGCCCCACGGCGCGATGCGGTCGGTCGGCCCGTCGCAGGCCAGCACCGCAACCTCGCCGGCCTGGAGGCTGTCGATCAGGTCCATTTCGATCTGATACGGATTGCGGCCGGCTTCGACGTGATAGGTCTTTCGGTAGAGCCCGGTTCGCGCCAAGCCGCAGAGAACGATCGTCTCGTCGAGCGGCCGCACGAACGGCCTCAACGCCTGGCTCATGAAGCCGAGCTCGTCGAGCACGTCCGAGAGCACCGCGGCGTAAAGCTTCGTCGCGAGCTCTTCGAGTTCCGGCAAAGGTGCGTTCATGTGCATCAGTCGAACACCGCCGCAATATAATTGAGATCCACGCCTTCCTTGACAAGCCGCAGCTCGTAATAGGCAACGGCCACGACGGTCGCCTGATACGCCGCAAACAAGGCTTGCCAAAAACATATGACCGCCACGGAAACAAAGATACCGCCCGCCTCGAGTGCCACATAGCCGAGGAACTTGCTGACGAGCTGCGATAGAACCCAGAGGCACAAAGCGAGGCCGAAGAGGCGCCAGCGATAGCCTTTCGTCAGATGGGCGCTGCGCACCCAGCTTTTGATCGGACCGCGTCCCTCGACCACGCAGGCGGGAATCGATGCGAACAGGATCGACATCACGACAAGGCCAGGAACCACCAGAAGCAGGAACCCGATCAACGTGGCGACGCCGTTCATGACCGACAGCCCCAGCAGCGGCAGGGCGCGCGCAAGACCCTTTCGGAGAGACGCGGGCGCGTTCACGGGGCGGCCGCGAAGGTCCTGGAACGCACCGTATAGAATGATGGCCTGGCAGATAGAGCCCAAAGCCATGATCATCAGGATCATGATGACGATGCTGATTGCAGCAGCCGATGCGGACGGCCGCATCAGCATGTACCATAGGTAAAGAAACAGCGGCAGCAGCGCGATTGCGCTCAACGAGACGAAGCTCAAGAAGTTGCGGAGCAGAACCCCGGTCGCGCGCTGAAGGGTTCTGCCGACCGAAAATTCGCTCACGGCAAAACCGGTCGCGACGGGACTCGCCTCGCTCATCGATCCTCCGCCCATATCGGCGTCGGGCCGTCATGCCGCGCGAAACCATACCGCGACGGCCGCTTCGCAACCAACAGGAATCACAAAGCTGAGGTTTCACGCCCAGGGGCGCTTCCGGTGTGGCCCGGCGGGAACCCACTCCGGCGCTCGGGGGTTGAGGAGCCAATTACATTTTTGCCGCAGGTGCTTGCATGCTGAGCTCGGACGCCCTCGAACGCTACACGCCGTATGCGCTGGCGCTGCTGCGCATCGTGTCGGCCCTGATCTTCATGGAACATGGGACGCAGAAGCTGTTCGGCTTCCCGCCCTCGAGCAACCCCTCGCCGCCGATGTTTTCGCTCTACTGGTTCGCCGCCGCGATCGAGGTCGTCGGCGGAATTTTGTTGCTTCTGGGACTGTTCACCCGGCCCACCGCCTTCATCGCGTCGGGCGAGATGGCCTTCGCCTATTGGATGTCGCATGCCCCCCGCAACATGTTCCCCGTCCTGAACGGCGGCGACGCGGCGATCCTCTACTGCTTCGTCTTCCTGCTGCTCGTCTTCACCGGGCCGGGGGCATGGAGCCTCGACGGCCTCTTGCGACGCAGCGCCCCTCGGCATTCCTGGGAGCGCTGAACGCGCGCTGCCCGGCGCATGGTGCGCCGGGCCTTCGAGCAACAGCGCGCGAAGCCGCTACCCCGCGAACGGCTCCCGGGCGCCCTCGGGCAGCGGCACCTCGAAG